>JAGLBU010000279.1 GCA_023146575.1 Methylococcales bacterium | reverse complement strand
CTTAATCATTTCGATACGGGACGTTTTGCATCAATATCTCCATTAAATGATGCTTCATTAGGAAATTTTAATTATACGGCGTGGGGTAAATGGGCGATTGAAGAAGGTAACTTTTACACGGATAAAAATGGTAATACGGTTGAAATTGCCAATAATTATTGGGTAATTGGTGAAAAAACAAACCTAGACAATATGCCAAAAACAGGCAGTGCAATTTATAACGGTGTTGCGGTAGGGGATTTTAGAAGTACGGAAGGTAATATCGAAATAGGCGCGATACACGGAAAGGTACGTTTTCAGGCAGACTTTACTAATCAGAGCCTTTCTGGTGGCATGGTATTAAAGAAAAATGGTCAGCCTTTTGCGTCCCCACAACTAATTATCCCCGTTGCGTTTAGTAATGAATTTGCCAGTCCCTTTGGAAAAAATGGGTTTCTCAATGGTTTTTTTTACGGCTCTAATGCGGAAGAACTCGGTGGTACATGGGTCACTGATAGTGATGATGATTCTGGCTCTGGAGAAGGTATTTATAGAGCGAAATCAAATATATCAATCAGTAATAGCACCAGCGCGTTGTTACTTGAACCTAGTCCTGTCAATCATGATTTCAATACCCAGCAAACCCCTTCTGCATTAGTGGTTGATGATGCTGTATTTAATGACTTAGGTGATTATAACTACACCACTTGGGGCGATTGGGAAACAAAAACATTAGATACTATCAACCCACAAAATACCGTCACGCATGGCTATTGGATTGATGGGAATGAAACCCCCCTTCAGAACTTACCTAAAACAGGAACAGCTACTTACGCAGGCGGTGTCATTGGTGACTTTACGCCAGCAGGTGGAGTAACCAATATCGGGGCAATTCAAGGGGCTGTTAACTTACAGGTTAATTTTTCAAATCAAACAATTGCAGCCGATATGCAATTAAATAAAAATGGTGTGCCATGGGATGCTACGTCAATGCCACCGACCAATCTCAATGGCACAGCGTGGAATGGAACAATGCAAGGTCAAAATTCCACAGGAACTCTACAAGGGAATTTTTATGGCCCTAACGCGGAGGAAGCGGCAGGCGTATGGAATCTTAATAACCCCAAGGGTCAAGCAATTGGTGCTTTTAGAGCTAAAAAATAACATTTTCACAGGAATAAAGGCATGCAATACCTATTAATCTTTTTTTTAGTTTTTGTGTCTGCATCAATATTCGCTAATGATGATAACCAAAATATAAAAACAGCCATAGACTTTTTAAAAAATCAGCAACCTGAAGCCGCTTATAAACTTTTAAAACCTCATTACGATAAAAAAACCACGCCAGAAAATATATTATTCATATTGGGGGTATCTGCCAAAAAAATTGGCAAATTAACCGAGGCTCGTGCTTATTTAGAACACTTAATACGACTAAAACCCAATGCACATCGAGCAAAATTAGAACTTGCTCAGGTTTTTAGATTATTAGGAAATGACACAGAGGCTAAAAAATATTTATTAGCGGTTAAAGCCTCTAATCCACCTAAACAAGTGATGGATAATATAGAGCGGTTTTTACAGGCAATTGAAAAAGGAAATGTCGCGCCTAAAAACTGGCAATTATTTACTTCTATCGGCTGGCAATATGATACTAATGCGAATGCAGGCCCTGAATCTGAAACCGTCTCCTTTTTTGGCTTACCGTTTAATTTATCCGATGATGCAAAACCGATTGAAGATCAGGCAATAACCCTCAGTGCAGGCGGCTATTATTTTACAAATCTTTCAAAGAAACTTAAATGGCATTCCAGTTTATTGGTTAACTGGACAGCACACGAAAGACTTGAAACCCTAGATTCTTTAGTCGTTTCAGGGTCAACAGGTTTATCGTGGCAACAAAATAATCAATTATCACTCGGGTTATCTATGATTGGTGATTTTGTACGAATAGGTTATGAAAATGATTTTTATTCCGCCTCTTTTGGGCTAGCACCTTATATTCGTTATGCGATTACCAAACAACTATCCTTCAACGTTAACACCACGGTCAGTCAACGTAAATATAATCATCAACGCAAACGCGATGCAAATCGGTGGACAATAGCCCCTTCTTTCAGCTATAGCCTTACCGCAAATACCTTTATTAAGGTAGGTTATTTAATGGGGCAAGAAGATGCTGAACTCGCCTATTTTAGCCAAGATTTTTGGGGGTTTAATGGCACAGTTTTTCATGCCTTTGACTATGGAATTAGCTTATCGGCGAATGCTACCTTTTTAAACACGCACTACCAAGGAAAAGAAGCTGCACATAATCAACGCCGACACGACAAAATGTTACGCACAGGGGTTAGTTTATCGTACCGACTTAAGTTTATCGAATCTGACATTTCAGCCTCTTATAGCTATACCAATAATCAAAGCAATTTAGACATCAATCAATATGATCGGCATCAGTTATTTCTAACCATCCGAAAATCAATTTAATTAATTTGAATTCTTAGTGTTTGCGATGAAATTGATACTTTACTATTGTCGTGAAACCAACGTTATCACTTTTTTATGAGTTTAAAAACTGCCTATAGACCCTCTTTAATATAAGGAACTACTAATGCCAAATACTAGCCCAACGGGATTGCCGTTAATTACAGGAACATTGGTACAAAATGAAACCCTAACGGCTCACCCAGATAATATTGAGGATGGTGATGGTTTAGGAACCTTTAGCTATCAATGGAAAGCCGATGGCACGGATATTTCAGGGGCAATCGCCTCTACCTACGCTTTAACGCAAACCGAAGTCGGAAAAGCGATTAGCGTTGAGATTAGTTATACCGATGGTGGTAGCACACTTGAAACCGTTACTTCTGT
>JAGLBU010000278.1 GCA_023146575.1 Methylococcales bacterium | reverse complement strand
GCATAAGGGCCTTTTTTCTTTGTACCTTTGAAGATTACTTGGCGGTTTTTTGTGTAACCTGCGCGATTATAAACGGCATTCGCATAATCCCAGCAACCACCTCGAATAATTTCTTGATTAACCAATGTCATTTGTCGTCCTGTTTGTAATATTTTTCGCCCATGTTGACTGGCTTTGTTTTCAGCGGCAATTAAATAATTTATTTCAGAAGGAAAAGAATCTAGTTGAGGGTTATGGACAGATTTTGAATGAGGGTGTGTTTGTGTTGTCGTTTTTTTTGAAAGTGGGGTTGTTTTTTTTGCTAAGGGGGGATGGCAAGCGTTAATAAAAATTAAAATAAAAGATAAAAAAATTAATCTGTTCGTTATTTTCATAACATAATTCTACTTTTAAGAAAGGGAAGAACTGTGTTATTTGAGAAAAAGTAGGACTTCTTCAAGCTCTACAATCATTTGAGTCAGAAGTTGACGGCTTTGATTGGTGTCGTCTTTATGGTTGTCACTTTCAAGGTGCGCTCGTGCACCATCAATGGTGTAGCCTTGTTCGTATAATAAGGCACGTATTTCCCGAATCACCAACACATCTTGCCGTTGATACGAACGACGGTTAGCACGACGCTTAACAGGATCAATTTGGTCAAATTCTTGTTCCCAGTAGCGAAGTACATGAGGCTTTACCCCACATAATTCGCTTACTTCACCTGTGGTAAAGTATTTTTTTGCAGGAATCGCTGGCAGTTCGTTATTATTACTGGGTTCCAACATAGGCTTCGACTCTTCCTCTTAGTTTTTGACCCGAGCGAAAGGTCACAACACGTCTTGCACTAATGGATACTTCTTCGCCCGTCTTAGGGTTTCTACCTGGGCGAGGGCTTTTATCACGAAGTTCAAATTTTCCAAAACCCGATAGTTTTACTTCACTGCTTTTTTCAAGGGAAAGTTTAATTTCCTCAAAAAATAATTCTACCATTTCTTTTGCTTCACGCTTGTTTAAACCTAATTCATCAAACAATTTTTCAGAAAAATCAGCTTTTGTTAATGCCATTTAATTTAGTCTCTTAGTTTTGCACCGATGGTGTCGGTTAATGTCGTTAATACAGTGCTAAATATAGCATCTATTTCGGTCTCTGCTAGAGTTTGTGTTGAATCTTGCAATTGCAAGCTTAAGGCGACACTTTTATAGCCTATTTCAACGCCTTGTCCTCGATAAATATCAAATATATAGATTGCTTTAATTGCCGTTTGTTGGCATTGCTCAATGCACTGGGTAATTTGTTTTGCGGTGATTTCTTCTGCTACTAAAATAGCCATATCACGCCGTACAGAAGGAAATTTTGATAATGGGCTAAAGTGGGGAATCGTTTTATTGAGTACTTTTTCAAGATCAAGTTCAAATAAAAATACTTGCGTTTCAAAGCCCAGTTTTTTTTCTAAGGTGGGGTGCAACATGCCTATCCAGCCAATAAACGCCCCTGTCTCGGTGGTTAATTGAGCATTTTGCCCTGGATGTAAGGCGCTGTGCTGGTTGGCATTATAATTAACCTGTAAATTCGATAAAGAAAATAGGGCTTCTAAATCGGCTTTAACATCAAAAAAATCGACTTTACGGGTTTTTTCACCCCATTGTTCGGTTTGTACTGAGCCTAAGGCTAAGCCTGATAAGCGCTTTGTCTGAATGGTTTCCCCTTTTTGTTTGATAAAGGATAAGCCCGTTTCAAACAAACGCACTCGATTATGTTGACGATTGGTATTATAAAGCGCAGTACGCAATAAACCACCCCATAAGGTGCTACGCATCACCGATAATTCAGATGAAATAGGGTTTTTAAGTTTAATAATGTCATCATTAGGAGTGATAAGCTGTTGAATTTCTTCATCAATAAAGCTATAAGTAATCGCTTCTTGATAACCTTTACTGACAAATAAATCTTGAACACGTTCTAAGGGTAATAAGGCTTCAGGAACCTGTCCTAACTCAGAACGCATTAACAAATGACTTTGAGGTAAATTGTTATAACCGACAATACGAGCAATTTCTTCAATTAAATCGG
>JAGLBU010000277.1 GCA_023146575.1 Methylococcales bacterium | reverse complement strand
TTGGATTGGTTGATTTTAGCCAATGGTTGATTTACATGGTCTGTAGCGGTTTTTTTGATAATATTTAACCATTCTTTTTCATCTTTAAAAGCGTACCAAGTGGTTTTATCAAAAGCTGCTTTATTGTAATTTCCCTTGATTAAAACCTCCTGCTTTAAGAGAGATTTTAAATTAGTCCTTATCTGTTGTCGCGACCAAAAAGGGAATAATTTAGTGAAGGCTTTTTGAGTATTGTATGTCCAAGTTCTTCCATCGTGTTGATGGCGATCATTGGCAAGGTTTTGAGTAATCCAAAACTGAAAGTTATGGATCATTACGGCTTCATCTAAACCGTATTGTTGAGCGTGTTCAACTAAGAATGAGTAATTCATGCGAAATTCCTATGTTAGAAACATAGCAATAATCACATTTATTCGATAGAATACTGTTCATGCTTTTTGACCATGTTGTAATGGTTAAAGAAGAAGCTTTGGTGAGTAGTTGTACCTATTCATCAAGACGCTAGAAGGCTAATCATTTTATTAAGTGGTTAGCCTTTTTTGTTCGCTGGGTTCTAAGATTGCTTATAAATCTTCTTTCGATGCCCAACGGTTAAGATCAAGATAATAACCTCATCATCTTGAATATTACAAATTAATCGGTAATCTCCCACCCGATAACGCCACAATCCTTAACTTATCTCAAATTTAAGTAGGCTTTAAATGCCACCTTAAAAAAGGTAAAATCCCTAATCCTAATTTATAATTAGGGTAATTGTTAGGCTTTAATCACCCAACACCTAGCAATTTTCATAAAATGGGTTTTCGGGAAATAAAAAATGAAAAAAATAATTGCTTCTTTAGTTATGTTACTTATTTTTGCATCTAGCGTCACTTATGCTCACTCAGGCAGAACCAATAAAAAAGGGTGTCATAAGGAAAAAAGTACTCAAACTCGCCATTGTCATTAAAACTAAATTGGGAAAGTGCGGTCAACGGTATTTTCCTCGCACTCAGGGGTTAATATAAAGGTAACTTAAAAATTAAACTCAGGCGGAGATACTAGGCTGTTTCTCGTGCGATTATATTCAAACCCTAAAGCCTTCGCTTGATCTAAGTTTTCTTTCGTAAAACCCTTTTTCAGTAATTCAGTATATATCTTGGGGGTTAACGCTTCAGTGGAAGTAAATAAAGTCATAAATTCAGCGGCAGTAGTCATAATTAAAATTCCAGATAATGTTGCATGTAACAGATATGGTTAGTGATAAATGGCTCTTGGTTCAAAATATAAATCCGTACCAATCGCCCAAAGAGGAACTTGATCACAAGGTTTGGGTTCTAGAACTCGGATAAACGGGATAACATTTTCAGGTAAATCTTTCTCCTTTGGTTGTTTGATCGCAATATCAATGTTTAAACTTTTCAATAATTGCCTTCTGTAGGCATAAAATGTATTTTTTGAATACATAGCTCTAAGATCATAACCTTTCTTCCACAGCTCATAGACCGCTACAAAGCGTGGCTTTAGTTCAGATAATGCTTCAGGGGGAATCGTGTAGTTATCTGTCATCGTAAGACCTTTAAGTGCCAGCGTTAAATTATCTAAAACCGTAAAATCTTCCCAATGATAGCCCATGCTTAACTCTCTACTTTTTAATTCAAGAGAACGTAAAACAAGCTCTAACCGTAATTTACCATCCACCCAAGCCAATAATGACGGGGACTCAATGCTTTTAGGTAACGTATGCCCTTTCGCCTGAACCTCTCTACCTTTTGCATACATTTTTAATGCCCACCTGCGTGAAGCCTTACCAAAATATAACGTTCCTTTGGTCATAATACCTTGCCCTCTATAACGCATATGGGCTGAATACTCAGCAGAGTATAGAAATGCTTCAACATTTTTAAGGTTACCTAAATCCGTCATCATGGTGCAATCAGCCCTTAAAACTTCATACCTACCTTTATGCAGATAATTCAGATCAATTTCTTGAAAATTTAAATTCAAAACTTTTATTAGCTTAAGTACGGTTTCCGAGACTAACCCCATTAAATTATCCGTCCCAAACAAATTATGTCCTTGGTGAAACTTTGCAAAATTCCCATCAATGTAAAGCCGTGTATAAGAACCATCAAATGTCCGTGATTGTTCATCACTTCTAATCAATAAGTTGGATTCATAAGAACCGCGAACCGATATTTTTTTAGAAGACTCCCATTCAATGTCACCATCAGGGGTTATGCTAATAATCTTTCCACCTTCTAATGGCAGTTCATGCCGATATGAAACTAAAACTGTTAACCAATCAATCATAAATTTATATAAGGTTTACCAAAATCGGTACTAATGTGCAGTATTACCTTGTATCTGCACATGAGCCTTTTATATACCACGAAAGGTGTTAACAAAAATAGTAGACAGAAAATGCAAAAATTGCGATAAAAGCTATATAAATAGAGGGGTTAATTCTTGACCTCAGAGAAAACAAATGTTTTAAGAGGGGAACTGTTGCTAACGTCTAAGAACGTGAATAAAAAAGTGTACATAAAAAGTGTACACTTTTTTGTATGATTTAAAGTAAAAAACGCGGGCAACGGCAAAGCCTTGTTTTGCCTCGCGCTTAATTGTTTTGATAAAATAGTTACATGTAACTCTTTATAATCATCTATTTAACCCCTAAGAATATTAATCAAATCATCAATATCTTTTCTAAGTAACTTATTTAAAGCATATAAAATACTTGCATGGCTATCATAATTATCTGAACTCAAAGATGATAAATCATCATAAGCAGAGTAACTTATTTCCAAAGAATCGACAACATCAAGAAGGTCTGGTTTGATTTTTTTATTCTTCATTTTTATCCAACCTCACTATTTTTTAATTCTCTACGCTTATCAGAATGATAGCGTACACGATGATCATCACAACAAAACCTATTACCCTGTGATGAGCGTACAAATTCAGCATTACAGCCCGTAAAATCGCATACAGAACGACCAAACGGCTCATCATTTTTCTCAGTGTCATCACCGTGACGTAACTCTGGTACGGTACATGCCTCATGGCGTACAGATTTGTCATTACGCTGTAATAACGATTTATTTATCCATTGAGTAATGACCATTCCTTGACGTTTCTTGGTAGGCAATACATCAACGGTGATTGATTGTTTTAAAGCACTGGATGTTAAAAATAAAATACTAGCCAATATTGTTGATATAAAGCTGGAGAATGCTAGGAATTGCGCTTGTGTTTCTTTAGGCGTTGATCCTACTAATCTGGATTGAATATTAAACAGAGGGTGAATATCTATGGATTGTTTATTTGAAATATTGCTAGATAAGGTTACCTTTTTATTAAGAGCATGATTGTATTTATTAGCATTACCTATATCTAATTTTATATTGAATAAACTTGACTCTACTTCTTTTATTTTAATTTCAGTAGGATTTATACAATGCTTGGTGAATCCAGAGGGACAGGATGACAAACGTTGACGTAAAACCATTAATTTATCGGTTAAAGAACGTTGTTGCCTCGATAGGTCACCAAGGTTTAAGGCTGAATACACCGCCAACGCATCAAGCTGTTCAGTTGCCTGAGTTTTAAGGGAATCAGCGAGGGCGGCACTAGCGGAGTGTTTTTCAACGTTTTCCTGTGAAAGTGCTGAAAACCCTAGATTAGTGTTGTATTCAATAAAGACCGTGGAAATATAAATGGCAAATATCAGGATAGATAGGATCAGGTTGTGGTTTTGGTAAAGCTTATATGATGCTGGTAGAGAAAAAATACTGGTAACGGATAGCACCAAGCCAGAAGCGCCGTAAAGAATCTTCTCAGTGGTCGTGTAACCAAAGGACGTGTATAGGAACAGGGATGTAGCCAGACCCAGTATGGTTGCTACGATTGCAATAGCCGATGCTTTATTGGCATAGCTAAGATTTGTGAGCTGTTGCTGTTGATAAGGCGCGTCTGTGCCTTGGTGTGCTTGTGATAACATAATGTTAGCCTCAATTATTAATAGATCTAATGGTTGTGGTTAGCGTTGGTGGTGATGGTGGTACATCATGCCAGCGCGTTTATTTAATAAGTTACTTTTTTATAAATTCATCTCCTATCTATTTACTTTGGAATGTTGACGGCATACCTTTATAGCGATGCCGTGGTGTTTAATTGTATCCTTTGCTATGCGGGTGCATCTATCCCCATTAACTTTCAACGCTTGGCAAGAACGTTCCAAACCGTTAAGCCGTTCAATTTCTTCCTTTAGGCCTGTAGGCTCAAGCTTTGCGCGGGCTAACTCACTCTTTAAGTGAAGAGCCAAGTTGTGTTCTGCATCATACTTCAATAGCCATTTATCAATGACGACTACCTCCTTAATCACGGGCTTGT
>JAGLBU010000276.1 GCA_023146575.1 Methylococcales bacterium | reverse complement strand
AATGATCAAAAAATTAGCGGCTGAATTTATGGGAACTTTCTGGCTGGTGTTAGGCGGTTGTGGCAGTGCGGTGTTAGCGGCAACGTTTCCAGATGTTGGGATTGGCTTGTTAGGCGTTTCTTTTGCGTTTGGGTTAACGGTGTTAACAATGGCAGTGGCTATCGGGCATGTTTCAGGTTGCCACCTTAATCCTGCGGTTTCATTAGGGCTTTGGGCAGGCGGTAGATTTTCAACCAAAGAATTAATTCCTTATATTTTAATTCAAGTGGCTGGCGGGATTGCAGGTGCTACCGTTTTGTATATGATTGCTTCAGGGCAGGTAGGCTTTGATGCGAGCGCAGGATTTGCCGCGAATGGCTATGGTACCCATTCACCTGGAGGTTATAACTTAACCGCGGCATTTATCACCGAAGTGGTGATGACGTTTATGTTTTTGATGATTATCTTAGGCTCAACCAGTCAATGTGCGCCACAAGGATTAGCGCCAATTTCCATAGGGCTTGGGTTAACCTTGATACATTTAATCAGTATTCCTGTGACCAATACCTCGGTTAATCCTGCCAGAAGTACGGCGGTGGCTATTTTTCAAGGCGATTGGGCGATTTCTCAATTATGGTTATTTTGGCTAGCCCCTATCATAGGTGCTGTTTTGGCGGGTATTTTTTATCAATGGTTTAAGTCGGATTAAATGAGGTGTTTTTCAACGGAGAGGTTAAAGCTCTCTTAATCGCCAGATAAAAAACAGTAATATCGTCGCTAAACTGATGAGAAAAAGTTGCAAGCTTACTCGTCCGTGCAAAATGGCAATAGAAATTGAAAAACTTAGGATAATTAAAACGGTTGCATTTTGTTTAGTGCGCCGAGAAACGGATTTTTTAGCTTCCCACTGCTGTAAGCTTGCGCCAACCCAGCGATTATTTAATAACATTTGATGAAATCGAGGAGAGCTTTTAGCAAATAAAGCCAGCGCTAGAATTAAAAATGGCGTAGTGGGTAAGATGGGTAGGGCAATACCAATAATTCCGAGGATAACAAAAAACCATCCCAAGGTAATCAATAAAATTTTGGTGATGGTTTTTTTCATAAAAAGGTGGGGGGAAACTTCTAATGAGACATTTTCATCTCTTTACCTTTTTTTTGAGCTAACGCAACTAATTCGCCCCATTGTTTTTTATCTAAGGTTTTCATGATTAAATCACGGCATTTCAGCATATTAGTGGCTAATTGATGGCGTTTATTGAGCATTGAAACCAGTATTTTTTCAACATCCTCATTTGGTTTACCCGCTAAACTGGCCGCTTTAATGGCTTTTTCATCGGCTAAAATTTCATTGCCCATCTTTAGGGATGGCCCCATGTTTTTAGCCCGCCACTCTGACAAGATTGCATTTTGTTTTTTGTTTATGTCTAATTTTTCCGAATTTTTAACAATCAATCCCATTAATAACGGCATAGGACTGGTTTGTTTAAAAACCGCCATAGGGCCATTGTTATGTTTTTTAGGTGCTGGTTTTTCGACAGCATCTTGAGCGGTGGCAGTATTAAATGATAAAGCGATAAGTAGGGGTAACACAAGGGCTAATTTTTGCATGATAAATATCCTGTAAATGAAAATTATATATAATTATATTAGCATTTACCAATAATAGCAAAGTGGATGTTCAAGATGATGGTTACCTGTATAATATTTAGACAGTTGTTTACTTATAAAAATAAAATAAGTTGACAGGTTTTTTACCCCTTCTTGGAGAACTGCCCTAATGTCTGCCGCGCTTACAATTCAGCCGACGATACTTCGTCACGATTGGTCTTTAGATGAAATTCAATCCCTTTTTAGCTTATCATTTAATGATTTACTATTTAAAGCACAGAGTCTTCATCGACAACATTTTGACCCGAATCAAGTACAAATCAGTAGTTTATTGAGTATTAAAACAGGGTCTTGTTCGGAAGATTGTGGTTATTGCCCTCAAAGTGCGCGCTATGATTCGGATTTAAAACCTGAAGCCTTAATGCCGATTAATGAGGTTCTTGACGCAGCTAAAAAGGCGCAAGCTGAGGGCGCGTCTCGGTTTTGTATGGG
>JAGLBU010000275.1 GCA_023146575.1 Methylococcales bacterium | reverse complement strand
AAACTCGCTTCTTGAGAATTAATTTGATAACTATCATCATCAATTTTTTGAGATAACTCTGAATTAATAGCGCTAGCAGGTGTATTACTTACCTCTTTAATTCGCGTAATCATTTCTGAAAAAGCAGCTTGTTTTTGAGCTAAGCCCTCTAAATTTATATAATTAGATTCACCTACCTTGTTTATTTCTATTACCATTTTATTATCAGGAAACGATAAAAATTTTTCATTTCTATCAAGAGCAAAAGCATAACCTTGTAAAGATTTTGCAGAACTTTCTAATAAATGGCTTAAACCACTGAGCTTTAAATCTATGGTGCTAACACCATAAAAATCCGCCTCTTTATACATTGGTGCACTAACGGTAACCATTGGTTGTTTTGAATAAGGATCAATATATGATTTCGACCAAAAAACTTTATTCTTTTTAATGTGTTTAACAGGAACATACCATTCTTCATGATGATAACCCTGCCCTTCAAGATTGTTATAATCATCGTAATATTTTAAATCACCGTCTTTGTTTCGCCCCCAAAAAAAACTACGCCTTTCAGTTTTCTTTTTAAATACATACGGTTCTGGCCAAATTCCACCGCCTGCAATCATCTCGTTTGAATTATTATAATTAATAATATTGGGAAGCAAGTCTAAGTGTAATTTTTTATCTGAAGGCAGTTTTTCAGCCAATTTTGCCAATGAAATGGCTAACACTTTTGCATGACTGATTTCTTCATTCAAGCGACTAATAATACCCACTTCAGTTAATTGCACTTCCTTGTACATTTCTTCTTGCAGTAACGCTTTGCCAACGGTGTTAAGCCCCATAAAAAGCAGCCCTGCCGTTAATAATAACAAACTGATAAAAATGAGAGGAATTTTAAATAATAAACTATTGTGAAACGTCCAAGTTTTGGGTTTGGTGTTAGCTTTCATTCGCTCTCAATGGGATAAGATGGTAATAACAATAATATAAGTAAGCTTTAATTATAGATTAAGGCATAATGTTACGCTTGTAAAATAAGACGCAAGTAGCTAAGCAAAAGTTATCGTATATTTTTTACCAAAGCTATTCAGTATTTTAAGTACAGACTCTTTCAGATCTGAATAACTGACAGATGCACTTAAGGGCAACCATTCGTATTTGATTTTACGCCATAAAATTTCAATTAAATTAAGCTCAGGGCTATATGTGGGTAAAAGTGCAACCCTATACCTTGTGCGAGCCAATCATCACGTTTTTCTAAAAATTTTTTACTTGTTTGAACAGGCGCATTATCTAAAATGATAATACAAGGGCGTTTGCTCTGAGCATATTCATCCGCATAATGACTCGCAAAGTCATCAAAAGCGGCGATAATTGTATCGCTATTAACTCTGCCTTCTACCGCATGAAAAAAGGTTTTATTATCACGTCTCATAAATCCTAAAACATTCAACTGTTTACTGCGTTGACTATGAAGCTCAATCGTCTCACCCTTCGGTTGCCAAGCATAAGGAATACAAGGCATCATATTAAAACCTGAGCCATCAAAATAGCTAATAACCAGTTTTTTTTCATCTTCTTTTTGCTTCAAAAACGTTTGTAACTTTTGTTCTTTTTCAAATACTTTAACATCGCGTTTGTTCTTTAATGATCGCCTGCAACGTTTCCAGAGATAGCCATACTTTTTTTTAAAGCACGTTTTATGGTGAAAATACTGGCCTTTTTACCTGTTTCTTCTTCCATTTTTGCCTGTGTACGTTTGATTTTTCGCGGTTCTTCATCCGTGATAGCTTTTAATCTTTCTACCTCTTGGGCATTGTAAATCGGCGT
>JAGLBU010000274.1 GCA_023146575.1 Methylococcales bacterium | reverse complement strand
AAAGCTTGTTAGCGGCCAGTCGAGAAGGCAATGAAATTTCGACGACAATGGTATTTGTTAAAATTTTAAATATCTTGGTAAAAGATAAAAATATTGGCAAGCAAATTGTACCGATTGTCCCTGATGAATCACGTACTTTTGGTATGGAAGGTATGTTTCGTCAATTAGGTATTTGGTCACAAGTTGGGCAACTTTATACACCGCAAGATGCAGAACAGCTCATGTTTTATAAAGAAGATAAAGCAGGACAGGTTTTACAAGAAGGCATTAATGAAGCAGGCGGTTTATGTGATTGGATTGCCGCAGGAACGGCTTATTCAACCCATGGCGTGCCGATGTTACCGTTTTTTATTTACTACTCCATGTTTGGTTTTCAACGGGTGGCTGATTTAATTTGGGCAGCAGCCGATCAACGAACACGTGGATTTTTATTAGGAGCGACGGCAGGGCGAACCACGCTAAATGGTGAGGGCTTGCAACATGAAGATGGGCATAGCCATGTTTTTGCTGCCACCGTGCCAAATTGTATTACCTACGATCCAACTTATAGTTTTGAATTAGCGGTTATCATTCAAGATGGCTTACGACGAATGTATGTTGAGCAAGAAGATGTGTTTTATTACATCACGGTCATGAATGAAAATTACGCACATCCTGCATTGCCTGAAGGGGTTGAAAAATCTATTTTAAAAGGTATGTATTTGTTTCAAGCCACGCCGAAAACGGATACATTGACGGTGCAATTATTAGGTTCTGGGGTTATTTTTAACGAAGTCGTTCAGGCGGCACAATTGTTAAAAGATGACTGGGGTATTGAGTCAAATTTATGGAGTTGTCCAAGTTTTACTGAACTGGCACGAGATGCTCAGGCTTGTGAGCGTTGGAATCGTTTAAACCCAACAAAACCCAAAAAACAATCGCATGTCGAACTATGCCTTGCTGATAATCATTTACCTGTTATTGTCGCCAGTGATTATATTCGCGCTTATCCTGAGCAAATTCGAGCTTATGTGGGGGCTTCTTTTACGGTATTAGGAACGGATGGTTTTGGGCGCTCAGATACGCGTGAAAATTTACGCAGCTTTTTTGAAGTTAATCGTTATCATGTTGTGATTGCAGCTTTGAAAAGTTTGGCGGATAACGGAAAATTTGAATTATCAAAAGTGGAAGTCGCTATTGCTAAATATGATATTGATCCGAATAAAACCGCACCGTGGCTAGTTTAAAATACTAAGGATAATGATGAGCGATATAATTGAAATAAAAGTGCCTGATATGGGTGATGTCGGTGAAGTCGAAGTCATTGAAGTGTCGATTCAAGCGGGTGATGTCGTTGAATTAGAACAATCTTTATTAGTCATGGAAACCGATAAAGCCTCAATGGAATTGCCCTCTATTGCAAATGGTACCATACAAGAGGTTAAAGTTAATGTTGGCGATAAAGTTTCAGAAGGAGCTGTGGTTGCAACATTATTAAAAACCAATGCGGGCGATACGGAACAAAAAAAATCTGAAGCGCCAATAGAGTCGGTTGAAGTAAAAGAAACCAAAGTTGTCAAAGCAGAAAAAACAACGATTGATACACCTGTTGAAAAAGACACAGCGGTGAAACCTGCTTCAAAATCTCATATTGCGTATGCCTCCCCTGGGGTGAGACGTTTTGCGCGAGAATTAGGCGCCGATCTGTCTAAAATCACAGAAGGTTCAGGGCGAAAGGGTCGAATTTTAAAACAAGATGTGAAAAACTTTGTAAAAAAATCCTTGTCTAAACAAAGTAGCGGTGGTCAAATCACAGGTTCGGGTATTCCTGCATTACCGAGTATTAATTTTTCAAAGTTTGGAGAGACAGAAGAAAAGCCGCTTAGTAAAATTAAACGTTTAACGGGTAAAAATTTAAGTTGCAATTGGTTAAATTTACCAATGGTGACGCAACATGAAGAGGCTGATATTACCGAAATGGAAGCTTTTCGGAAAGCTTTAAATGTGGAACAAGTGGCTGCTCAACAAATTAAAGTGACCCCGTTAGCCTTTATTATCAAAGCAGTATTGGCGGCGATGAAAGCTTATCCCCAATTCAACAGCTCCTTATCAAGCGATGGTGAGCGTTTAATCTATAAAAAATATTTTAATGTAGGAATTGCGGTGGACACGCCCAATGGTTTGGTGGTTCCTGTGATTAAAGAGGCTGATAAAAAAAGTATTTTAGA
>JAGLBU010000273.1 GCA_023146575.1 Methylococcales bacterium | reverse complement strand
GATATGCAGGGGGGGTGTTTTACGATTTCAAGCTTAGGTGGCATTGGTGGTACAGCATTTACCCCGATTGTAAATGCACCTGAAGTGGCAATCTTAGGGGTGGCGCGTGCAAGCATGAAACCTGTTTGGAATGGCAAAGAATTTATTCCAAAACTTATGTTGCCACTGGATTTAACCTACGATCATCGGGTGATAGATGGTGCTGATGGTGCACGTTTTGTAGTTGCTATTGCAAAATACCTTAATGATGTTAGGCGGTTATTACTTTAACAGCGATAATCGTATCGTTTAACCACTAAAAGGAAGGTTGATTATGAAACGATTATTGATTTTACTTAGTTTGATTCCTTGTTTTTGTTTTGCGGAGGTAACGGTCAGTGAACTTCCACCGCCGATGCCTGAATTACCTGATATCCCGATTCCAATTCAAGATGGTGAGGCGATTAAATTACCTGAGATTACCATTATTCATCGGGAAGGAAAAACTATTCATGAATATCGGCGTAAAGGGCATTTATTTATGATTAAGGTGATTCCCGATATAGGTTTTCCGTATTATTTTATTGATAGCGATGGTGATGGCACAATGGAAGTGCATAAAAGTGATTTAGATCGTGAGCAAAAAGTGAATCAGTGGAAAATTTTTGAATGGAATTAAGCGCTAATGTCGGTTTATACCGAGGTTAGCAAAGCACAATTAACCACACTGTTAGCGCATTATCCCTTAGGGTCTTTAATAAGTTTTAATGGTATTGAAGATGGCATTGAAAATACTAATTATCGTTTGGAGACCACTACAGGGCAGTATATTTTAACCCTGTTTGAAAGCTTAAACGTTCAAGAATTACCCTTTTTTTTTGATTTACTGCAACATTACCAACAGGCAGGTATTTCTTGCCCAACACTTCAATACAGTCATCAAGGTCAAAGCTTACGAGCCTTAAACTCAAAGCCTATGGCCATTTTTAATTGCATCCAAGGAAAATCGCTTCTAACCCCGACCATCGAGCAATGTGCTGAAATTGGTGCTGAACTGGGTAAAATTCATCGGGCTGGTGCTGATTTTTCGTTGCACCGAAAGAACCCAAAAGGGCGTGATTGGATTCATCAAACCGTAACCCAATTACACCCCCAATTAAGCTCTGACGAAAAAGCCCTTATTGAGCGCTATTTTAAAAATGAATCATTGCTTAAGGCATTACCCAAAGGAATTATTCACGGGGATTTATTTAAAGATAATGCTTTATTTTTTAATGGGAAATTATCAGGGGTGTTAGATTTTTATTTAGCCTGTAAAGATGATTTATTATTGGATCTTGCGATTACCGTTAATGATTGGTGTTATCACCAAGGACAATTAGACCATCAAAAAATGCAGGCGTTATTGGTAGGCTATCAACAGCACAGACCTTTAAACACAATTGAAAAACAAAGCTGGGGCGTGATGTTACAAAAAGCAGCCTTACGATTTTGGTTAGCTCGTTTAAAACGCCAATCAGAAACCCAAACCGCCCCATTAACCCTTCAAAAAAACCCAAACCAATATAAACAAATTTTTCTTTCGTATTTAAATAACCCAGTAAAATTAACTGAACTAACGTTATAATTATTCTCTTTCCAGAACGCCTTAAAAAATACTCTATCCGTTATTCGTTGACAGGAAAGTATATTCGGGTTTACCTTATCAGTACCGTTGCTACATGTGATGGTCAGAGGTGAGAGTCTGAATTCCAAAATTTGCAAAGTATATCCTTTCGTTTTTTATGCCAGTTAATTTATGGTCGGTATGTAAAGAGGAGCTTTTGCTCGCCGTATCCTTGGAAGCGGTCTCTCAAACTCTAAACATACCTGCCGCCCATGTTTGAGAGCATGTTCGGTGGTTTTCTAAATTTCCAAGGAAACTATTATGAATATCGAAATTTTTGCCGTTTCAGGCATCACAATTAATCAAGATTTAGAAGGTCGTTTTTGTTTAAATGATTTACACAAAGCGGCTGGAAACGAAAATAAGCACCGTCCTAGCCTTTGGTTGAAAAATAAGCAAACAGTTGAATTAATTGAAGAAATTGAAAAAGCAGGAATTCCTGCTATTCAATCAAAACAACAACTTGGAACATTTGCGGTTAAACCATTAGTTTATGCGTATGCCATGTGGATTAGTCCCGCATTTAACCTGCTAGTCATTAACACTTACGATAGGCTGGTTTCAGGTCAAACATTTGATTTTTTAAAGCCAATTACAGAACCCATCACTCTTGAGGATTTTAACTGGCGATACCAAACAATTACTAACGCAGTTATAAATCTGAAAAATTCTAACGTTGTGATGACTTTATCTGGTGCGGAATTATTAGCAGGAAAGTGTTTTGAAAAATAATTTTTTCATTCTCAAGCTTGAAGCTTGGGAACGAGAAATAATTGACCTTAATTATTCTCTTTCCAGAACACCTTAAAAAAATACTCTGTCTGTTATCTTTCTGATATTCTACTTTCTATCTTCTGACTATCCCTTTTCTAACATTATGAAACAAGTTGCCTCGTTACAATATGGCGTTATGTTTAAAAAAGCGTTCTCCAAGCCTGATATTTTCACCGCTTTTGCTCAGGATATTTTAGGGATTACGCTTGAGATAGAGCGTGTGGAAACTGAGAAATCGTTTAGTCCTATTGTCGGGCGAGTCACTTCGCATTTTGATTTGTTCGCCGAGGATGTTAAGAACCGAGTGATTGTTGATATTCAGCATGAACGTCATGAAGATCACTATGATCGTTTTTTGCATTATCACTGTGTCGCGTTGCTAGAACAGATTGCTTCGTCTAAAAATTATCGTCCTGAGCTGAAAGTCTTTACGATTGTGGTGTTGACTTCGGGAGATAAGCATAAAACTGATGTGGCAACGATTGACTTTGACCCCAAGGATTTGCAAGGTAAAGCTTTAGGTGAGATTTCGCATAAAGTGATTTATCTTTGTCCTAAGTATGTTAATGAAAATACGCCTATTGCCTATAAGGAGTGGTTGGAGGCGATTGATGATACTTTGGATGAGGAGGTTGATGAAAGTCATTATCATAATGCTATTATTCAGCAGGTTTTTGACAGTATTGAGAAGGATAGTATTACTGCAGATGAACGAGCTGTGATGTTTGATGAATACAATGAGCAACAACTTAGGAAAAAGGAACTGAAAGAATCTCGACAGGAAGGAGAGATAGCAGGCGTAAAAAAAGGACAGTTATTGATTGCCAAAACAATGCTGGAAAAAGGTTTAGCAAAAGAGATGATTGTTGAAATGACCGATTTGGCTATTGAGGACATAAACGCAATAAAAGTTGAAGGTTTAAAAGCGTAAAGGTGTTCTCTTTGTAAAAAATAAACAACTCCGCCGCAAGCAGTCTGTATTTTATTGCCAGTGGCCATCAGTATAAGTTAAAAGCTTGATCGTAAGCATTCTCAAGCTGGAGCTTGGGAGCGAGAAATGATTGGTGTTATCACCAAGGACAATTAGACCATCAAAAAATGCAGGCGTTATTGGTAGGCTATCAACAGCAAAGACCTTTAAATACAATTGAAAAACAAAGCTGGACAGTGATACTACAAAAAGCGGCGTTACGATTTTGGTTAGCACGCTTAAAGCGTCAATCAAAAACTCAAACAGCTCAATTAACCCATCAAAAAGACCCGAACCAGTATAAAAAGATTTTTATTTCGCATTTAAATAATCGTAAATTAGCAATCAATCTGGATAAGTTTCAAGCTTAATGCAGACCTTATTACACTATCCTCTTAGGAATGTGCATGAAATAACTCCAACAACTTAATTCATGCTTATAAGCTGATTCTTCTAACCGAGAAATACCTACTTTAGAACGCCAAGAGATACTTTTTTCTGTGATAAATATCGTCCAGTACAACCACTCATCATGATAATAAACAAAATAAAAGCATAAAAATTGACCGAGGGTTTCATAGGTATAT
>JAGLBU010000272.1 GCA_023146575.1 Methylococcales bacterium | reverse complement strand
TCTACAATGATGCCCTTAGGTACAACTGCCCCAGACTTCACTTTAATCGACCCTTACAGTAACACCCAAAAAAGCCTTCAAAATTTAAAAGGAAAAACGGGAACACTCATTATTTTTATGTGCAACCACTGTCCTTATGTCCTGCATATTAAACAACAACTAATTGATATTGCGAATCATTATAAACAACACGGCATTCAAACCATCGCCATTAATGCTAACGATATAACCCAGTATCCGCAAGATGCACCCGATAAAATGATCGAACTCATGGCACAATGGAATCATCCTTTCAGTGCTTATCTTTACGATGAATCCCAAGCAACTGCCAAAGCTTACCAAGCCACTTGCACCCCTGATTTTTATTTATTTGATGAGAATCTTCAGTGTGTTTACCGAGGTCGTCTTGATGCCTCAACTCCTAAAAATAATATTCCTTTAACAGGTGAAGATTTACGCATGGCTTGCGAGCATTTATGTTCAAAAAAAACCATTAATAGCCATCAAGTACCGAGCATTGGCTGTAATATTAAATGGAAAAAAGCTTAAATTTTTATTCTCCAACTATGATTAAATAATAGGAGGTCTGCCGTGCTAATAAATGTTTCAAATCTCACTTTTGAATATACAGGGTTTCGTGCCTTAAACAATATTTCTTTTTCCATTCCATCGGGTAGTATTGTCGCCTTAGTAGGCCCTAATGGTGCAGGAAAAACCACCTTATTACGTTGTTTATCTGCATTGGAACAACCGTTAAACGGTACTATTTTAATTGACGGAATAGATGTCTTAGAACACCCCCGTGCATGTCATCGAAAAGTGGGCTATTTATCGGATTTTTTTGGACTTTATGACCGTTTAACCGTCAAGCAATGTTTATTTTTTGTTGCCAGAGCGCAAGGTATCAAAACCCAAGATTGCGCCAAAGCAATTTTAAAAGTCAGTCGACAGCTTAATATTGAGGATCGTTTAGAAAACACCCCTGTCGAGTTATCACGCGGTTTACGCCAGCGTGTCGCCATCGCCCAAGCCATTATTCACCAACCGAAAGTGGTGCTATTGGATGAACCTGCTTCAGGACTTGACCCCGAAGCCCGTCATTCCCTAGCGGAATTATTTTTAGAATTACAGCAACAAGGCATGACCTTATTGGTGTCTTCACATATTTTATCGGAACTCGAAGCCTATTCGAGTGATATGTTGATTTTACGACAAGGCCGTATTGTCGAGCAGGTTTCCATTCACGAAAAATCAAAACAACTCAAAACCTTTAAATTGGTATTAAGCCATTCTTCAACCGCATTAAGGGGGATTTTATTTAATACCCCCATGTTGTCTCATATCACCATTAATGATAAACAAGCCACTTTTAAACTGGATGGTGGTGTTAATAATCAACAGCAACTCTTAAAAAAATTAGTCGAACAGCAAGTGCCTATCTGTGAATTTTCACCAATAACCACTAATTTACAAGATGCTTATCTCTCAACGGTGCAATCATGAACCCTGAATTTCAACGCTATCTACAATTAGAGTTTTCGCTCGCACGTATGGTAGTAATGCCCACCTTTTTAGGGATTATTTTTTCACTTATTTATGTGCTAGACGGCAATGGTTATCAAAAAACCATTGCAAATACTGCCTTAATTTTCTATACCCTAATCGTATTATTTTGGGGCGCAAAACAAGCGGCCAATAGTTTGTTTGAAGAAATAAATAATCATACTTGGGACATTCAAAAAACGTCCGCAATTTCAGCATGGTCATTAACATGGGGCAAGCTCTTAGGCAGTACATTATATAATTGGTATGGAGGCTTTATTTGTTTAGCGATTTACAGCTATATGACACCAGAGCCTTTTTTCACCCCTCTTATATGGGTCTATTTCATCAGTGCTGGCATTTTTGCACAAAGTTCAGGTTTACTGATGAGCCTATTGTCTTTACGAAGTGAAAGAAACCTTAATAGCAGCTTTAGTTATCTTTTTATTTTACTTTCATTGTTTTTATTTTCGACACTGTTATTTAATTATCTCAGTTTTTTACGTTCAACAGCTCACTGGTATGGTCATTCATATAATGAAGCTAATTTTATCAGTATTAGTTTATGCCTCGCCTGCGGTTGGTGTATTATCGGTATTTATCGTTTAATAGCTGAGGCATTACGCATTCGTAGCTTACCGTGGGTTTGGATTGCTTTTATAGTGTTTTCAACCACCTATACCATAGGTTTTTTTATATTTGAGGAATTCTTTAAAAAAGACATCACACACTTAATCATAGGAGCTAGCTTTATCATTCTTAGCACGAGCGGCTATATTTTATTATTTTTAGATGAAAATAACCCAATGCTCGCACGGCGTTTATGGATTTACGCACAACAACAAAAATGGCAACGATTTATACAAGAAATTCCCTGTTGGGTTATTAGTTTAAGCTTGGCACTACCTTGTGCTTTTTTGCTGACCTTGTTTAGTTCCTTTGAAAATATTGAAGAAATAACCCCCATTCCATTAGTCATTTATTTTTTAATTATTCGAGATGCAAGTTTATTGTTATATTTTAATTATGCCCTTAACCCTAAAAATGCCACAGGCTTAACTTTACTCTATCTTGTTTGTCTTTATTTTCTTTTTCCTGTTATTTTGTTCAATCTAGAATTTAAGTTATTGGCAGAGTTTGTGCTACCACTTTTGGATGAAAATATTATTAGCGCTAGTATTATCGCGGCTCTACAAGCTTTTTTCGTGATTTTTTTATTATTTAGCCGTTGGAAAAAGCGAATGAATCAAATGGACTGTTAAAAAGAATTTTCCATGATAGTTGAAAAACAATAGGGTTTAATTTACCCTTGAGCCTAAATTTACCCCTTTATTAAAGAGAGACTTATGTTTAATCCAAATACCATTGATGATATTGCTAACCGTTTAGCCGATGCCCTACCCTCTGGCTTAGGAAATTTAAAAGATGATATGGAAAAAAATTTCCAAGCTATTTTACAATCTACCTTAGGTAAACTAGATATGGTTACCCGTGAAGAATTCGAAGTTCAAAAAGGCATATTAGCTAAAACACGAGGAAAACTAGAAGTCTTAGAAGCACAAGTTGCTGAAATTGAAAAACATCTGCAACCCGATTTAGCCGAGAACTAACCATGTCGCTGGCGATTGTCTATAGTCGAGGGCGCTCAGGAATTGATGCGCCGCTGGTGACCGTCGAAGTGCATATTTCCAGTGGTTTGCCGTCCGTATCGATGGTGGGACTGCCCGAAACGGCGGTGAAAGAAAGTAAAGATCGTGTACATGGCGCAATTTTAAATTCTAATTTTGAATTTCCCTTGCAACGCATTACCATCAATCTTGCGCCAGCGGATTTACCCAAAGAAGGGGGGCGTTTTGATTTAGCCATTGCCTTAGGAATTTTAGCCGCCTCAGGGCAAATTAAAAAATCTGAATTAGACCAATATGAATGCGTTGGTGAACTCTCACTCGGCGGTGAATTACGGGCGATTAATGGCGCATTACCCGTCGCGTTACACGCAAAACACGCGGGACGAAAATTAATTTTACCCAGCGAAAATGCGGCAGAGGCGACCTTAATCAAACAGGTTTCCTTGTACCCAGCCCATAATTTATGTGAAGTGTGCGCACATTTAAATGGTCAACAGATCATTAATAATCAAGTCTCTGCCCTCACTATTGATGAAACGATCATTGCATTGGATTTTTCGGATGTACATGGTCAATATCACGTTAAACGAGCCTTTGAAATCGCCGCGACTGGCGCACATAATTTATTAATGTTGGGACCTCCAGGGACAGGAAAATCCATGTTGGCGGCACGATTACCGGGAATTTCTCCGTTATTATCCGAACAACAAGCGCAACAAACTGCCGCGATTGCCTCCATCAGCGAAAGTGGTTTTGAAGTCAAAAATTGGCGAAAACCTCCGTTTAGAGCGCCACATCATACCGCCTCCGCGCCTGCATTGGTTGGGGGTGGTAGTAATCCCAAACCGGGTGAAATTTCATTAGCACATAATGGCAC
>JAGLBU010000271.1 GCA_023146575.1 Methylococcales bacterium | reverse complement strand
ATTCAGAGCCACCGCGTAAAATACAGGCATTACCTGATTTTAAACACAGTGCCGCCGCATCAACCGTCACATTCGGACGTGATTCATAAATAATCCCAATAACCCCCAATGGAACTCGCATTTGTCCAACTTCAATACCACTTGGGCGTGCCTGTAAATTGCTAATACCCCCAACAGGATCGGCTAAGGTTACTATTTGTTCTAAGCCTTCAATCATAGCGTTAATACGATCAGGCGTGAGTTCTAAGCGATCTAATAATGCCGCATCTAAGCCCTTTTTTTTACCCGCTTTCAGGTCTTTTTTATTTTCAGTGATTAAAAATTCCGTTTGTAATCGTAATTGCTTGGCAATTTCTAATAACGCTTTATTTTTATGACCACTATCGGCTTTACTAATTTTTCGCGCCGCTTGTTTGGCTCGTTTTCCAAGCTTTTGCATATAGTCTTTAATATTCACACTTAATCCCATTGTTTAAACCCCCAAATGACATCAAGATTATACCGTTTAAATTATTTATCTGCATCTTGGCTTTTCGATTGCACCTGTAAATTTTGCAAGGCCAAACTCACCTCGTCAACCATAGAGCATTGAGGGTTAAAGCCTGTGACCACCTTTTTTAATAATGTTCGCACACCCTCAAGATCATTCTTTTTAATATTTTTTTCTAAGTTGTTTATTATTTGGTTAAGCTTTGGCCACGCAATCACATTCTCCTCAGCACGCATAATTTTTTCATGCTGGGTTTGTGAAACATTATTCCCAATCAATAATTCTTCATAAAGTTTTTCTCCAGGTCGAAGTCCTGTATACACAATTTCAATATCGCCAAAAGGTTGTGCTTCATCTTTTATATTAAAGCCACTCAAATGAATCATTCTGCGCGCAAGCTCAACAATATGCACTGGGATGCCCATATCCAATACAAATACATCACCACCCTGCCCCATAGCACCTGCTTGAATCACTAATTCAGCCGCCTCAGGAATGGTCATAAAATAGCGAATCACTCGTTTATCGGTTACCGTCACAGGCCCTCCTTTGGCAATTTGCTCTCTAAATAAAGGTACAACCGAACCTGAAGAACCAAGTACATTGCCAAATCGAACCATGGTAAATCGCGTTTGATTGCAATATTCTGGCTTTTCACTTAATGCTTGCAGAATAAGTTCTGCAAAGCGTTTGGTCGCCCCCATTGTATTCGTTGGTCGTACCGCTTTATCGGTTGAAATTAATACAAAGGTTTCAACGTTAAATTTAATCGCCGTTTGTGCCAGCGCCAAGGTGCCAAAAATATTATTCCAAACCGCTTGTGCGGGGTTTTGTTCCACAAGTGGCACATGTTTATAAGCGGCAGTATGATAAATTGTTTGTACCACAAAGGCCTCACAGACTTGCTCTAAGCGGCGGCTATCGGTAACAGACCCTAAAATAGGTATAATACGACAAGTGTTGTTTTCAAGTTTTAATAAGGCTTGTTCAATTTTATAAATATTAAATTCACTACGCTCAAATAACACCAAACAACGTGGCTTATTTTCGATAATTTGCTTACATAATTCAGAGCCAATAGAGCCACCCGCCCCCGTTACCATCACCACTTTATCGCGAATATTAGCGTGTAACAGAGCCTCAATCGGTGGAACACTCTCACGCCCTAACAGATCACCTATGTCGACTTCACGCAAGGTATCAAAGGTAAACTTTCCTCGAGCGATTTCATTAATATTTGGAACGGTTCGCACATGAACCGAATGCGGCTCTAATAAACGAATAATTTCACTGCGCCGTGTGCCAGTGACCGAGGGCATAGCTAATAAAACATCACTGACTTTATAACGTGCGATTAATTTTTCTAAGGCACTAAAAGGATAAATTTTTAAATCATTTACTTTTCGGGTATGTAAAGCAGGCTTATCATCCAAAAAAGCCACCGCTTTAAATTCATGCCCATGAATTAACGCTAACGCAAGTTGCACCCCTGTATTACCTGCACCGTAAATAATGACGTGTTTTTTACCGTTTTCATTGCCATTTTGTTGATTAATAATCCGAAAATAATTTTCTCTTAAAAGCCAACGCACAAAAAAACGACTGCCACCAATCAGTAAAACCATTATCATCCAGTTAATTGCAGGCACGCTTCGAGCGATCACCCCAACGCCTGAATAAAACACACAGGTGGCAAATAATACCCCATAGATCGTAGTCGCTTGTACAATCGTCCAGAGCGCTTTAATACCCATGTAACGAATAATCGCCCGATACAAACCTAACCGAATAAAAATAGGAATTGCTAATACAGGCGCAATAATAAAAAAATATCCAACCGTTTCAAGCGGAATATCTTCTGCCCCTAATCGTAACGAAAAAGCCACCCATAATGCAATCACTGAAAAAACAATATCGACGCTAATTAATATCGCCGCTTTTTGATTGCGTGAAAGCTCTAAAAAACTTTCAATAATTTGATCAATCAATCGACTAGACATCTATTATTACGAATGTGTCTAACCAAAAATATCAGAGGGAGATAAGCAATAATTGTGATGATTAACCCCCAAAAAATAAAAATATTCGCAAGAATTGCCCACGGTAATAACCAAAAACTGTTAATCGCTAGTACCGCTAAATTTATTTGAGTATGAGATCGGGTTCTGGCTAATTTGTGGGGAACGCCCTGCCCTTCAAATTTTTGAATAAGCCTGTGTGCTTGATATTGATACGCATGTGTACAATGGGCTTCATACCATTTTTCACCTCTTAAAAATCGATCAATTAAAGTCACCGAGGCATCGTTAATAAAAAAAGCTAATAAAATCATCCAGCTCCAAAGATTTATCATCCCTTCTAATGCGGTTAACAATGCAAAAACACCTAATATAAAACCTAAAAACCCACTACAGGCATCACCCATAAAAATTTTGGCATGTGGCCAATTCCAGATTAAAAAACCTATGAGGCAAACCACCAATAACGTAATAATAAGATTCCAACTGGTTTCAGAGCCCATCAAAAGTAAGAGGAGCGCACCGACACAGACACTAATCGCTTCCGTACTCGCCAAGCCATCAATTCCATCCATAAAATTATAGAGATTTAACAGCCACGCTAACGCTAATGTATAAAAGAAAATGGTTATTATGGGAATATTAAGGCTAATGTTAAATAAAATCAGCGCAGGAAGTTGTGGCAATGACAAGGTGATCAGAAAAATAGCTATGATATGGATACTGAAGCGCCAACGGGCGGAAATTGCGTGAAAATCGTCCCAAAAGCCCACGCCTGCGATTAAAAGACTTGAAAAAATCAGCGTTGCCAACAGAGAATTATCCAGCGTAATCAGATCAAAAAATTGCAAATTTAATAGGCTGATTAAAAAAATCACCACCACGGATACGCCACCACCTCTCGGGGTAGGAATAGAATGTGAGCTGCGATTATTGGGGATATCCAGCAATTTTTTGGTTAACGCATAATTGCAGATCCAGTACGTCAAACCACAGCAGGACAGTCCTGCCACTAATAAAAACAATACAATTAACACAGTCGTTTAAAAATCTCCCCAATTTAAAAAAAACCTTCTTTTTGCAGATAGCTCACAATATCAGGTAACGCTTGCTGTACGCTATAACGCGCTTTAAAGCCCAGCTCTTTTTCAATTTTAACAGAAGAATAACAAGCCGAGCCGAGTAATTTATGTTTTACATTCGAATCGAAAATAAACCGCCGCCCACAACAACGCCCGATGACATCCCCTATTTTTGCCAATATTTCCATCATTATTAAAGGTATCGTGAGGCTAGGTATTGGTTTTTTTAACGCATAACAAATCCACTCATACAATTGCCGCGAGGAATAACCCTCGCCATCAGAGACAATATAAATCTGTTTTGCCGCCTTGCTTTTTTCAGCCGCTAATAATGCCGCTGAAACCACATCGTTAACATGTACCATTGAGCGCTGATTATTAACCTCTGGTAACGGCGGAAATACGCCTCGTGCAATCGCTTGAATCATTTTAGGTAGATTGCCTTTATGAGAATTCCCATAAACCATACACGGGCGAATAACCACAGGATGAGGAACATAATTTTCCTTTAAAACTAATTTTTCAGCGGCTAATTTTGATTGTCCATAAGGCGATTCTGCCGCCAGCGTACTGGTTTCATCCTGTCTTAATTCACTGTCACCGATAGCCTTTACACTGCTAAAATAAATAAACTGCTGAACACCTGCTTGTTGTGCCGCGTTTAATAATTTTTCAGTAGCTTCCGTATTAATTTTTTGATATTCATCATTATCTTGTGTGACTTCTGCTAAAGCATGGGCTTTCCCTGCTAAATGAAATACGGTATCGACACCGTCACAAGGATTAAACGACCACTCAGCGGTTAAATCTAACACCAGTTGATTCGGTATTTTTGCCGTTTTAGTCCGAACCAAGTTTTTAACGGAAAAACCAAGTGCCTGTAACTCTTGCGACAACACTTGTCCGATAAAACCATTACTGCCCGTCACTAAAACCGTTTTCATCATTAAAAATGTTGCATAATTTGACTATTTTGAGGCGTGATAAAATAATCACATAATTGCATATACGCCATATCGGTTAAACTATCACCAATACCGAACGAAAGATAATCTTTATAGTGCTTATCCAGTTGTTTTTGCACATAAGCAACCGCTGGAGCTTTGTTAATCACATCCGGTAAAACGGATAAATTATTATCATTCATATGACAATAAAAATCTAATTCGTGTAATTCCAAATACGGTTGAATGACACTATTATTGACATAATGTAAGGTTTCAGCTTGTCCTTGTTGATGTTTAATGGATAAATAAAAGGTAATGCCATAATCATCAATCAATCGAATATTCAACGATAAATTTTGCAAATCACTAAACAATTGAACTTGTTGCTGTAATCCCGTTAAAACAGGTAATAAAGGCCTAATTTTGGGTTCTATTTCTTGAAACCAGTCTGTATTTAACGCGCCATTCGCATTTAAAATAATGCCGCCATGATTAATCACCGCATAATCAAACTTATCAATACACGTCGCGCGTAAAAACGTTTTTCGGTCACGGGCGGTCGTTGGGATAATATGACTATTCG
>JAGLBU010000270.1 GCA_023146575.1 Methylococcales bacterium | reverse complement strand
TTGCTCGTAGGCTCTAGGCCTTCACCCAATAACAAAACGTTCGAGAGGCGGCTAAAAGCGACATGAATTTTGCAACAACACGCAAAATGCACGACCTTTTTTTCGCCGCTCAACTCGGCATTAGCTGTAATACTCATAATGGAGAGGTGTTGTGAAAATTGAATCTATAAGGATTGAAAACTTTAGGAGCTTTAAGGACGAAATTATTAATTTTGATAATTACAGTTGTTTCGTAGGTTCAAATGGGGCGGGTAAGTCCACAATACTTTATGCTTTGAATCTCTTTTTTAGGCAAAGTAAAGATTCTCAAACAAATATACTTCAATTATCAGAAGATGACTTCCATCATAAGAAAACTGAATTACCCATAAAAGTTACAGTTACGTTTACCGAACTCAATGAACAGGCAAAAGAAGATTTAAAAGACTATGTTCGGCAAAACAAGCTAATAATAACTGCAAGTGCAGAGTTTGATAGCGTAGCTGAAAAATCCGTGGTTAAACAATATGGAAACAGGCTGGGTTTTGATGAGTTTAGGTTATATTTTGAGGGAGATAAAAATAAAATAACAGCGGGTGAACTAAAAGAAATATATAAGAAATTACGTGAACAATATTCAGACCTTCCTGCTGCGTCATCAAAAACAGCAATGTCAGATGCCCTTAAAGAATACGAAGGAAATAACCCTAGTGAGTGTATTCTTATACCTAGTGAAGACCAATTTTATGGGGCAAGCAAAGGGGCAAATAAATTAGCACCTCACATTCAATGGGTTTTTGTTTCAGCATCAAAAAATGTTGGTGAGGAAGGTGAAGAATCAAAAGTTTCGGCACTTGGGCAATTGCTTGCTAGAACAGTAAGATCAAAAGTAAATTTTTCTCAAAAAGTATCTACTTTACGAGAAAAAGTTCAAAAAGATTATCAAGAAATCCTAGATGCAGAACAATCTGTTTTAACCGATTTATCAAGTTCATTAGGTGAAAAGTTAAAAGATTGGGCACACCCAGATGTAAGTATTCAGGTTTTGTGGAAACAAGATCCAGAGAAATCAGTAAAAGTTGAAGAACCTTGGGCTTTTATTAAATTAGGTGAGCGAGGGTTTGAAGGAGACTTATCTAGGTTTGGTCACGGATTACAACGATCCTATATGCTGGCGCTATTGCAAGAACTCGTAATGGAAGCTGATGAGAATGCACCGACATTAGTCATGGGCATAGAAGAGCCAGAGCTTTATCAGCATCCGCCTCAAGCTAAGCATCTTGCTAGTGTTCTATATGACCTATCTGAGAATAGCTCACAAATTCTAGTATGTTCACACAGCCCTCAATTTATATTAGCTGATAATTTTGAGGCTGTAAGAGTAGTAAGAGAACATCGGAGTCCAAAAGAATCATATGTTTCTCAGCTTAACTATACTGATCTTGCGCAAGAGCTACATGATGCAGGAGCAGATAAAGTTTTACTAAAAGAAGTAGGTATACAAGCAAAACTTTATCCAACGCTAAACCCAACAGTTAATGAAATGTTCTTTTGCAAAAAATTAATTTTAGTTGAAGGCATTGAGGATGTGGCATATTTAACGACATACTTAATGATAACTAATCGAATGGATGCTTTTAGAAAAGCAGGTTGCCATATTATTGCTGTAGGAGGAAAAAGTAATTTAATAAAACCTTTGGTAATGGCTAAGTTACTAAAAATCCCTGCATATGTAATTTTTGATGCGGATACGGATAAAGAACAAATTCCTGATGAAAATAGGAGGCATTCGGAAGTAGCTAAGCAAAAGAAAGATAATGAGGCTATTATTAATATCAATGGTGTATCAGGGATTAATCCATGGCCAAGTACTGATATTCTTAGTGATAACCTTACAATTTGGAAAACAAATATTACTGATATAGTCAGAAATGAAATTGGTGAGGAATGGGACACACTATTAAATTCTGCATATGCAAATTATGGTAATGCTAAAGGTTTGAATAAGAACCCTTTAGCTATATCTCATGCCCTAGAAAAAGGGTGGGAAGATAATAAAAAATCTACAATTTTACAAGACTTAATTGAGAAAATTATTAGCTTTTCATAGTTGGCAAACAGCTAAATCGGGTAAGGGCTGATTTCTCTCCAGCCCTCCCCACACCACCCTGCATGCGACTCCGCACAGGGCGGTTCATTAGCCATTATGAATAATGGAACTTCACCCATTGCTCTTCAATCGAGACTAAACCTTGCGATTTT
>JAGLBU010000027.1 GCA_023146575.1 Methylococcales bacterium | reverse complement strand
ATAAAAAAAGGCTGAATTAAATCATCAACCGAAAGTGTGTTTTCTCGCACAAAACGACGAGAAAAGTCATGAGCGCGTAGCCTTCTCATACGTGTGACTGGAAAATTGGTGCTATTATGTTTCATTTTATCCTTATGATGTAAAATTGAGTTGAATGAACTAAAAATCAACAAAATTAACTCGTTTTTTACGATGTAAAATAGAACTAACCTCTTGTTGAGTGGCCTAATTTATTGTAGCAGTCTCTTAAGGTTAGCGATATTTGAATAGGATTATTTTAGGAAGGTAAATTTTATGATGAAATCTCAAGGTTATTCCAAGTTTGTTTTATTAATTGTTTTTGGATTTTTTATTGGGTTAATGCCATTGACTAAAGTGTTGGCGGCAGATTTATTACCCCCTCAAAAAGGGATTGAATCGGCGTCTAATCAACTGAAGCTCAAAATGCAAAATGAAAACTTTACAAAGGATTTTAAAAAAATAACCACTTTTGTGGAATCGACTATCTATCCTCAAGTTGAGTTTAATTATATTGCGGCGTTGGTTTTAGGAAAACATTGGAAAAACGCCACCGCCGATGAAAAACAACAATTTCAAGAAGCCTTTAAAACCTTATTGATTAGAACCTATTCACGAGCTTTTTTAGAATTTAAAGACTGGTCTATACGCTATTTACCGTTAAATATGGAAGCTGGCGCGAAAAAAGTTATCGTGAAAACTGAAATTTTACAACCTGGTGTACAACCGATTGGGATTAATTACAGAATGCGTTTATCCAAAGGCTCATGGAAAGCGTATGACATTATGATTGAAGGTGTCAGCTTAGTCACAAATTATCGCACCAGTTTTAAAAACGAAATGACAAAATTAGGCTCGTTAGATGCCGTGATTAAATCATTACAACAGCGAAATACTCAAGCGTTTTCAAAATAATACGACGCTATCGTTAACCGATAAGCAAGGTAATTTGATTGAACATGGATGATTATCAATGGGTTTACACCTTGCTTGAGGCAACGAGTAACACACAATGGCGAGCGCAATTACCGCAACAAATTGCAGAAGCTTTTTGCTTTAATCGACATGGAACTTCGGCAAAATGGCAGTCCATGATTGAAACGCTGGATTTACCTGCACCTTCGCAGTGTTTTTTGAATCAAAATCACGTTCAAATAGGCATCACAGAAGATTTGAATGTTGAGCAAAGACAGAGACTAAAAACCCAATTAATGAATTTTCATCCGTGGCGTAAGGGTCCTTTTTCATTATTTGGTATTGATGTTGACAGTGAATGGCGTTCTGATTGGAAATGGCAACGGCTGGAAAATGAGATTAGCCCCTTAAAAAATCGTTTAGTGCTGGACGTCGGTTGTGGCAATGGCTACCACTGTTGGCGCATGTTAGGGGCGGGGGCAAAAGCGGTTATAGGTATTGATCCAACTCTGATTAATGTCATGCAATTTCACTTTATAAAAAAACTCTATGGCCATGTGCCTATCTGTGTTTTACCCGTTACCTTAGAAACGCTTCCAGCGAAAACACAGTTATTTGATAGCGTTTTTTCGATGGGGGTTTTATATCATCGACGCTCACCTATAGATCATTTATTTGCGCTAAAAGACACCTTACGCTCAGGTGGAGAATTAATTTTAGAAACCTTAATTATAGAAGGTGAGTTAGGTGAAAGTTTAGTGCCCGAAGGGCGTTATGCTAAAATGCGAAATGTCTGGTTTTTACCCAGTTATAAAACCTTAATCAGTTGGATGAAGCGTTGCGGCTTTCAAAATATCCGTCTAATTGATATTAGCCAAACCTCAACCGAAGAACAGCGTCCAACCGAATGGATGACATTCTTTTCATTAGAAAATTTCTTAGACCCTTCCAATAAAAACTTGACCTGTGAAGGGCTTCCTGCGCCTAAGCGAGTTATTATTTTGGCAAATTGCCCCTAATATTAACGTAATTTTTCGCCTGTTATCGCATTATAAATTTTAGATGGCTTTTTATTACCCCCTGTTGCTCCCTGTAAAACTTTCAAGTTACCTGAAGCTGGAAAATAACGTCTGACATGTAAAGCGGTTCGGGCGGGTTTTAAATGGCTGGGGTTAGCGCTAGTGGAGACAATAGGCGCATCAAATTTTTCACATAAAGCTTTCGATAAAGGATGATTGGTGATTCTTACCGCGAGCATTTGATGTTCCCCTGTAATCCATTTTGGTACCCATTGTTGAACAGGTACCAGCCATGTAATGGTTTCTTGTGTTGGAGCTTGTAAACGTTGAAATATTTTTTCATCAACGGCTAAATAGGGTTCAAGTTGTGAAAAATTAGCCGCAATTAAAATAAGCCCTTTTTTGATAGAGCGTTGTTTTAGTGCTAATAAATCAGAGACCGCTCGCTCGCTTAAAGGGTCACAGCCTAAACCATAAATCGCTTCAGTGGGATAGGCTAAAAGTAATTCTGATTCTAATTGGTGTATGGCGGATTGCAGTTTAAAGGGGGATAGAAACATACTAAAGACTCTTAAGACTCATGAGGTGCGATTAAAAAGAAGCGATGTAACACTAAACCTGCAATAAAACCACCGATGTGCGCCCACCATGCGACCCCTGCGCTGGCAGCTTCAAATAATAACGAGGTGGTGGCTTCGTGAATTTGGATAATCATCCATAAGCCTAAAAAAGCGACGGCTGGAATTTCAAAAAATAGCGGCAAGAAAAAAATGGGTACCCAAATAACCACCCGTGCATAGGGAAATAAAAAAAAATAAGCGCCTAATATTCCTGCGATTGCCCCTGATGCGCCAATGATAGGAATAGCTAATGTAGAGGAAAAGTACCATTGAATGAGCATTGAAATAACCCCACACAATAAATAAAAAATCAGAAAATACCAATGCCCCATTTTATCTTCAATCGCTTTGGCAAAAATCCAAATAAAGACCACATTAAGGGCTAAATGCGCCCAGCCGCTGTGTAAAAATAAACTGCTTAAAAAAGACAGCCCATGATCGGGCGGCAGTCCAAAATTTGCTGCCCATTGAGGATTAGAATAACGCACAGGCACAACACCAAAATAATGCAGTATTTGATGTTGTAGTTGCGCAGACATAAAAAATGTCATTATTAAAAAAATACTGACACAAAGCGCAATCAGCGCCCAGCTTATGTACGGACGTGTTTGGGTGGTAATAGAATCTCGAATAGGAATCATATTTTAACGCGTAGTTAAAGGGTATATTATTCAATTTAGCATAGATAAGGCGGAAAACAAGCCCTGAGATTTTTTGTTGAATAAGGTTAACGTACACGAACGATTTTTTCGTCGAGGTGAATCGATGAAAGTTCATCATCGGTCATTGTGTTCTGCCATTATTTTTTAAGATTATAACCATTTTATCGTAATCTAAAGGCTTGTAAATACTCCAACTCTGGCAAGCG
>JAGLBU010000269.1 GCA_023146575.1 Methylococcales bacterium | reverse complement strand
GAATATGGCGCGTTATTTCGTGGTTTTAACGCAATGATGAAAGCGCTTAAACGCACCGAAGATGAGCTAATCATCGCCAAAAATAAAGCCGATGAGTCGAATCAAACCAAAAGTGATTTTTTAGCCAATATGAGCCATGAAATTAGAACCCCCATGAATGCTATTATTGGCTTGAGTGAGCTTATTTTAAAAACGGATCTCAGTCCTACACAACATAATTATCTTTTTAGAATTAACCGCTCTGCGATTGATTTACTAGGGCTTATTAATGATTTACTGGATTTTTCTAAAATTGAAGCGGGGATGTTAGAAATTGAGTACCGAGATTTTGACCTTGCGGCAGAAATTACTGAAAATATTTTAAATTTGAATCAAAATCTTGCATTGGAAAAAGGGATTAACTTATACTGCCGCACAAGCTCTAGTGTTCCACGCTATTTAATTGGTGATCCTCTTAGAATTAGACAAATACTGATTAATCTTGTTAGTAATGCGATTAAATTTACGCAACAAGGAGATGTAACGATTGAAATCACAAAAGGCCAACTGAATAATGAGCCTAAAATAGAACTCATCTTTAACGTTAAAGACACAGGGATTGGAATTAACGATGAACAAATTGAAAAATTATTTAACCCCTTTACGCAAGCTGATACGTCAACCACAAGACGCTTTGGTGGTACAGGCTTAGGGCTTGCTATCTGTAAACAACTTACCGAACTAATGAATGGGGATATCTCAGTCACCAGCCAAATGGGGTCGGGAAGCCAATTTTCCTTTACCACTTATTTGGGTGTTCAAAATAATCAATCACCCATGATAACAACCATGCAAAATAGTCAAAATGAACCTTTTAAAGACATGAATATTCTAAATGATGCCCATATATTACTCGCAGAAGATAATCGCATAAATCAACTGGTTGCGGTCGAGTTTTTAAAACTTGTCGGCGCTAAAGCTGATATTGCCAAAAATGGTAAAGAAGCGGTCGAAAAAGCGCTGAGTGATGAGGCAAACTACGATGCTATCTTAATGGATGTGCAAATGCCTGAAATGGATGGTATGGAGGCTACTGAAATTATTCGTAAACAACTTACTGATATTCCCATCATTGCAATGACTGCCTATGCAATGGGAGAGGAAAAACAACAATTTTTAGATGCTGGCATGAGTTCACACATTCCAAAACCCATTGATTCTAAGCTTCTTTATAAAACATTAGAACATTGGATTGCAAAATATCGAAGTGAAACGCAAGAATAACACTACTCTAAGCGGATACTTTTAAGTTGATAATGCAATACCATCCAAGAACCTAAAACCCCCAAGGTTGATGAAATCGCTAATAAAATTAAACTTTCGGGAAAATTTAAAAATAACACCTCATAAGTATGATCGTATAATTCTGATAAACGCTCCATCGGGGCTTTTAAAATCAACATTACTACGGTCACAATTACCCATGCAATCGCCCCTGCAAACAAACCAAACCAAAAACCTGTGTATAAAAAAGGTCGCTGAATAAACGAATGTGTTGCACCCACTAATTTAGCAATCAAAACTTCCTCGCGGCGATCTTCTAATTCTAAGCGAATGGTATTCCCCATCACAAACAACACTGCAAAACTTAATACCGCACTCAATAAAATCATGCCCTGTCGTGCTAAGTCCATCATGGATTGCAATCGTTGTATCCATTGCATATCCATTTGTGCAATATCAACCTCCTCTAACCGTTTTAAACGCGTCAATAAAGCCTCCAAAGACTCTCTTTTTACTAATGAATTTTTAGGAATAATCTGTAATACCGTTGGTAATGGATTATTTTCCAAGGCATTTAACGCATTTCCAAAACCACTGTAATTTTTAAATTCTGCTAACGCCATTGATTGCGTAATTAAATCAACCTGTTTTACATCAGGCCATTCGTTAATTTGATCGGCTAACGTTCGTCCCATCAAATCATTAACATTATCATTTAAAAAAAGCGTAATATCACTGGAGGTTTCCAATGTGCCTGTAAGCTGTTCAACATTTTTTAGTAACACATGAAAGCTGCTCGCCAAAGCGATACTAATTGCCAATACCACCACCGTCATAATCGAAGTTAAAGGGGTTTTTAATAATTTAGTTAAGCTTGCAAATAAGGTTTGTGCATGCAATGCCATATAAATATAAAAGCGATTTTCTTCAATCTCTTTACTTTTTTTAACGTTCAAAACCTCTTTAGAAGGTTCTATTTTATTCGGTTTTTGAAGGTTTTTGTTTTTACTTGTCATCATGCGGGTTTACCCTTCCTTTAATTGACCATTTTCTAAGGTTAAAACGCGATAATCCATTTGTGTAATAATATCAATATCATGAGTTGCAATTAAAATCGTCACCCCAACTTGTTGAAATTGGGCAAATAAGCGCATAACTTCAGCGGATAATTCAGGATCAAGATTCCCCGTTGGCTCATCGGCTAAAATTAACGATGGCTTATTAATAATTGCTCTGGCAATGCTCACTCGCTGTTGCTCCCCCCCTGACAATGCCAAAGGGTATTTTTTTTCTTTGCCCAATAAACCGACTTTATCTAATGAAGCACGTACCCTGCGCCCAATTTCTTGTTGTC
>JAGLBU010000268.1 GCA_023146575.1 Methylococcales bacterium | reverse complement strand
CCCCTGTGAAATTTTTGCGTAATCTAAGCTTAGGACTTGCTGAGCGTATTTTACCCGTAAAACATAAAGTCATGAAAGCCGCGATGGGATTGGAAGGAAAATTACCTAAACTCGCCCGAGGCGAATCACTTCATCAAAAAAGATCGAGCTTTTAAACGAAAGCCGTTTTGCTTTCCAATATTTTTTAGCCCAATAGACATTATTCAAGCTAGATTTAGTCACGCCTTTACTGGAAGAGGCGTGGATAAATTTATTATCCTTTAGATAAATACCCACATGTCTGACACGCCGACTGGTCTTAAAGAACACCAAATCACCCGTTTTTAATTTACTTTTGGGGATGGTTTTCCCGTGTTTTACTTGTCCATACGTATTACGAGGCAATCGAAAATTAAACTGACGTTTAAAGGCTTGCTGAACAAATGCCGAGCAATCAATCCCTCGTCGGCTCGAACCACCAAGCCTGTATTTTACCGAACGCCATTTTTTAAGATAGGCTTCGAGTAAAGCCACTGAGCGTTTTAAGGATTTTTCTTCCGCAGTAAGTCGTGGAACTAAACACTCTTGAGGATTTAATAGAATTTTTTTAACAAATAATAATTTTTCTTTAACGTCTGGTTTTTTTTCAGATATTTTGCTGGCAACTTTATTTACGGTTGATTTTTTAATACTTTGGGGCGTTTTTTGAACTAAATCTAATTTTTGGGCGCCTGAACATCCGACTAACAACACGATAACAGGCAGGACTAAAATTTTAATCATTCACTTTATTTTAAAAAATTATCGCTAACAATTTCGTTAACTAAGACATTAAGAGTCTAGCAAAATTCTTTATAGCGGCAAATAAATCGGCCTGTAATCTTCATATCAACCCCATGTTTTTTTATCATTTTAATAAAAACATATTGACCCTAAAAAGGTATTTTCTTTATGTTTTTTAAGGCTATAGCACCATTTATGATCACATTAATATTTCAAAAAAAGACACGTTTTATAGTAAAGCACTCAGCGGCTTAACTTGCCCCTTTTTACACGGTAAAATTGAAATAAAGTCCAACTTTATAGTATAGATTATGTTTCTATTGAGTCTTCAATCGGCACTCCAAAATTAATTTATCAATAATAACCAAAAGTCAACCCTTACAAATAAAGGCTATATTCTTAATGTAAAAATGGCCTTGATAATTCGAATCGCTTACGCAAGAATATTATGAACACAATAAAAAAAACAGTATTTTCCCAATTAGGCCCAGGGCTTATGTATGCAGGCGCGGCGGTTGGAGTTTCACATTTAGTACAATCAACCAAAGCAGGCGGCATGTTTGGCTTTGATTTAATTATCGCAATTGTCATCATCCACATCGTAAAATACCCTTTTTTTGAATTTGGGCCTCGATATACCGCCGCAACGGGTAAAAATATCTTACATGGCTATAAAAAATTGGGAAGCTGGGCAGTGTGGGTTTATATCGCCATGACATTAATGTCCATGCTCATTATTCAATCCGCCGTCACCGTCGTCACCGCAGGCTTATTAATTCATATTTTCCATTTAGAATCCTTAGGTGGACTCGAACCACAAAAAGTCGCCGCGATCATTAGCTTTGGATTACTCGCCCTATGTTTTTCATTACTCGCAATGGGGCATTATAAGTTACTGGATAAATTAGTAAAAATCATTATTTTAATCCTCTCCGTCACCTCTGTTTTTGCCGTCAGCATGTTGATATTTGACAGTCCTGATTATGATAAAACCACTCAAATTCAATTTTCCTTTTCAGAACACAGTCATTTAATATTTTTAGCCACTTTTTTAGGCTGGATGCCCGCGCCTATGGATATTTCAGTATGGCATTCGATTTGGGCAGAAACCGAGCGTGAAAATTCAGGGGAAAAACCCACCTTAAAAGCCGCCTTATTTGATTTTAGAATTGGTTTTTTTGGAACCGCCTTTTTAGCCATTTGCTTTCTACTTTTAGGCGCATTAGTGATGTATGGGAGTGGCGAAACCTTTAGCCCCAGCGGTGCTAAATTTGCAGGACAACTTATGGATTTATACCAAAAATCGCTCGGCAGTTGGGCATATCCGATTGTTGCAATCGCCGCCTTTACCACCATGTTTAGCACCACATTAACCT
>JAGLBU010000267.1 GCA_023146575.1 Methylococcales bacterium | reverse complement strand
CATGCACCTTGGGCATTGGATGATCATGGTTTTCGAGTGATTATCGCCCCAAGTTTTGCCGATATTTTTTATAATAATTGCTTTAAAAACAGTATTTTACCTATCACATTATCTTCTGATCTGGTTGAAAATTTGTTCAATGAAGGCACAGAAGGTTATCAATTAGCAGTCGATTTAAAAACTCAAACCATTATCACGCCCAATAAGCAAGTCATCAATTTTGACATTGATCCTAGTCGTAAAGAACGCTTATTAAGAGGTTTGGATGATATTGCCTTGACTTTACAACAAGCCGACGAAATTAAAGTCTATGAAAGCCAACGTGCAAAACGCGCACCTTGGTTATTTGCCTAAAAAATAAGGAATAAAAATGACAAAAAAAATAGCAGTCCTCGCAGGCGATGGTATCGGTACTGAAATAATGGCGGAAGCGCTTAAGGTTTTAGATTTTCTCAATGCCGATATGAGTTTGGGTTTAACCTTTGAAGACGGTTTAATCGGTGGTGCGGCGTATGATGTTCATAAAACCCCATTTCCTCAGCAAACCATTGATTTAGTCAAAAAAGCCGATGCAGTTTTATTGGGTGCAGTTGGGGGTAAAAAATGGGAGTCTTTAGAGATTGCTTTACGTCCTGAAAAAGGTTTACTAGGTTTACGTTCAGAATTAGAACTTTTTTCTAATTTACGCCCTGCATTGTTGTATCCACAGCTCGCCGAAGCCTCAACTCTAAAGCCTGAAGTGATTTCAGGCTTAGATTTAATGATTGTTCGTGAACTAACAGGCGGAATTTATTTTGGTCAACCACGCGGGGTTAAAACCTTAGAAAATGGTGAAAGACAAGGCTTTAATACCTTAGTTTATACCGAATCTGAAATCAGACGAATTGGTCATTCAGCTTTTAAAATTGCTCAAAAACGAAATAAGCGATTATGTTCGGTTGATAAAGCCAATGTTTTAGAATGCACCGAATTATGGCGTGAAGTCATGGAAGAAGTTGCTAAGGAATACCCTGATGTCGAGTTAAGTCATTTATATGTCGATAACGCTTCTATGCAATTAGTACGCGCACCGAAACAATTTGACGTGATGGTCACGACCAATATGTTTGGAGATATATTATCTGATACAGCGGCAATGCTGACAGGCTCATTAGGCATGTTACCCTCAGCTTCTTTAGATGTGAATGGCAAAGGTATGTATGAACCGATTCATGGTTCCGCACCTGATATTGCAGGACAAGGCATTGCTAATCCATTAGCGACTATTTTATCGGTTGCACTGATGCTACGTTATACCTTTAATAATGAAGTGGCCGCCGTTCGGATTGAAAAAGCCGTAAATGATGCCCTCGATGGTAATATTCGTACCGCTGATATTTATTCAGAAGGCATGACAAAAGTCAGTACTTCAGAAATGGGGGATGCGGTGATTGCCGCTTTAAAATAACCTTAAAAAATTATCTATGTCTTCGTGGGTTTTTCATTTGCCACTAAGCCTAGACTAACTACATTATAAAGAGAACCAGAAACATGAGTAAAACCTATAATGTTGCCGTCGTTGGGGCAACGGGTGCTGTTGGCGAAACGATGCTAGGCATTTTAGAACAACGTAATTTTCCTGTCGGCGAGGTTTATGCCTTAGCCAGTAGTCGCTCCGTTGGAAAACGCATTCCATTTAAAGGCGGTTCATTAAAAGTTGAAGATTTAGCCACGTTTGATTTTTCAAAAGCTCAAATTGGTTTATTTTCTCCAGGGGCTTCAGTATCTGCTGAATATGCCCCGAAAGCGGCAGCGGCGGGCTGTATTGTTATTGATAATACCTCACAATTTCGCTACGATGATGATATTCCCTTGGTGATTCCTGAGGTGAATCCTGAAAAAATAGCGGATTACAAAAATCGTGGCATTATTGCCAACCCTAATTGTTCTACCATTCAAATGTTAGTGGCGTTAAAACCTATTTACGATGCCGTGGGCATTGAGCGCATCAATGTTGCCACCTATCAGGCTGTTTCTGGTACCGGTAAAAACGCCATCGAAGAATTAGTCAAACAATGCGGTCAATTATTAAATGGCAAGCCTATTACATCGAAAGTATATCCAAAACAAATTGCCTTTAATGTCTTACCTCAGATTGATGTTTTCATGGAAAATGGCTACACCAAAGAAGAAATGAAAATGGTCTGGGAGACCCAAAAAATTCTAGGTGATAATACTATTAAGGTAAACCCTACTGCGGTTAGAGTCCCTGTTTTTTATGGTCATTCAGAAGCCATTCATATTGAAACAAAAACAAAAACAGATGCTCAAAAAATTACCGCTTTATTAGAAAAATCAGTTAACATTACCGTGCTTGATGAGCGTAAAGAGGGTGGTTATCCGACAGCCGTTACTGAATCATCAGGCGAAGACAATGTATTTGTTGGCCGTATCCGTGATGATATCTCACATCCTAAAGGTATCAATCTATGGGTTGTTGCTGATAACATACGCAAAGGTGCCGCGCTCAATAGTGTACAAATTGCAGAAGAGCTGGTAAAAAATTACATCTAGTCTAAGCTTAGGGTTGTATATTTTGACTGTTCGCGGAAAAAAATTGTGGTAAATATTTGGAAGGAGAGGAATGTGCGTAATTTGACTAAAGCCTTTGCGGCTGTATCATTACTAGCACCCGTCACTAGCTATTCATTAGGCGTTGGAAGTATTCGATTACACTCGTCTCTTAATCAAAAATTAAGAGCTGAAATCCCACTAATCGTTTCAGCCTCAGAACGAGAAAACATCAATAGTATTAAAGTGCGCTTAGCACCTGCTGGTAAATTTGATGCGGCGGGTATTAAATGGAATTATTTTCTTTCAAAAATTCACTTTAAAACCAGAAAAAAATCAAATGGCAGTGTTGTCATTCAGCTAAGTTCAAGCACCCCGTTAAAAGAACCTTTTCTTGATTTTTTAATTCAAGTTAACTCCCCTTCTGGAAAAATCTATAGAGAATTTACGGTTTTAGTCGATCCTCCTAAAACGTATGCTAAGGCGGCTAAAAAGCCTCAGTATATTGCACCATCCCCTAAATACACACCTGCACCTAAAACATCTAGCGCTATTAAGCAATCTTTTGTCGCTGAAAATACAAATGACCTGATTGTAGAAGATTTAAGTAATCCTAAAAAAACATCAAAAGCATCAACAAAAAACAATGGCCTCCAAATCATTGATAAAGATGGTGCTATTAGAGAAACAACGGTTGTTGCAAAGCCAAAAACACCTAAAAAATATAAACAAAGAGTTCATAAAAAATATACACCTAAAAAAGCTAAACCTAAAACGGCTAAAAAATATACGCCTAAAAAGAACAAACAAAAGGCTGTTAAAAAATACACACCTAAAAAGCACAAGACAAAAGTTTCTAAAAAATACACGCCTAAAAAGCACAAGACAAAAGTTGTTAAAAAATACACGCCTAAAAAGTATAAGAAAAAAACAACTCGTTATTATAATAAAAGGGTCGCTAAAAAAACGCCTAGAGCTAGAAATAATCACTCTCATACGTTCACAAAACGAAATACCACTTTATCTTATATAGCGTCAAGAACTAACCGCTATAGAAATGTCTCTGCAAAACAAATGATGCTAGCGCTTTACGAAGCAAATCCTCATGCGTTTTATGAACCTAATATCAATGCACTAGACGTTGGAAAAAAATTAACCATTCCAAGTCGAGACGCTATATTAAGAATTTCTCGTCGCCAAGCGGTTGCTGAATTTCAACGACATGAAAATGAATGGAAAGGGATTGTTACACCAACGTATGAAGCCCCTTCCGATACACCTGTAAGAAAAAAATCATCACCACATTTGGTGTTAAAAGCACCTGATGAAGCTGAAATATCGGATCAAGCAGAAATCACACCTTCTATTGAGACAGAACCATCCACTAAGGCGGCTAAAAAACTACAAGATTCCAATCAAGACTTAAAAATTCGCCTAGAAAAATTGCAAAAGCAATTAGAAGGCATTCAACAAATTATTGTCTTAAAAGATAAAGAGCTTGCTTTACTGAAGAAAAGTTTAACCTTAACGGATAGCAAACAGGATAAAGAAGAACAACAACGCATTGAAGGTGAATTAAAACAAACCGATGAGGCGATAAAAGCAAGTGCTATTAAGCTTGCAGAGGATAAAGCGAAAGCACTAGCCGATACCGAAGCTACTAAAAAACTCGAAGCCGAAACAG
>JAGLBU010000266.1 GCA_023146575.1 Methylococcales bacterium | reverse complement strand
GTTTTTTCAGCGTTTTTTACTTGTACTTTTTCCAGTACTGCTTGTGCGTCGATGGTTTGTTTTTCAACGGTTGCTGATTGTGACGTTAAGGTTTGTACCGCTTGGGTTAATTGTTTAAGCTGTTGGGTTTCTGGGAAGCTTTCTAATAAGGTTTCACCGCCTGAATGGGTTTCTAGCCATTGCTCAACTTTAGTTTGCTGTAATTTTTTAGTGGCAATATCTTTATCAATCAGGCTGACCGAACTTTTTTGCGTTTTTAAATCGACATTTTTTTGTTTTACTTGGTAACGCAGTTCATCAATAACGTGTTTTTGTTCGGTAGGGTCTGTGTCGTCAATGTTAACCGCTTCCAATTGCGTTTGTGGTAAACGCTGTTGTTTTTCAGTTAATTGTCGAGATTCATGTTGATGATGTTTAAGTGTGCTTTCGCGTTGCTTAGTAGCTTGTTGTTGCGTGTCAATATGACTCACAGCAGCTTTAAATTTAGCTGCAGGTTGTAATTCTTTTATACGCTGTAATTTTTGTTGTGTTTGCTCAATACTATTTTGATAACTGGTTTTTTTTTGTTCAACCGTGGTGAGTTGTTGATTTAAGGTTTCTATTTGTTGCTGATGTTCAAGTTGTTCGCCGATTTTCTGTTGTTGCTGGGTAAAATCATTAATTTGCACTTCAAAATCAACTAAATCCTCTGCTGAGGCATCTATATCGGCTTCAGTACTATTGGGTAAAGTGTCAAGATCGGTTTTTATTTGATTTAAGGCGTGTTCGGATTGCTGTTTTTTAGTACTAAGTTGGCGTTTATGTTTCGCGTAAATATCTTGGCTACTCATTTTTTCCAAAATATCCATGCGCTCATTATCAAGCGCATTTAAAAAGGCCGCAAAATCTCCTTGTGCCAAAATAATAGAACGGCTGAAATTATGAAAATCCATTCCCATAATCTCACTTATTTTAGCCGAGACATCGCTGACACTCTCTTCTAATAAGGTCTCGGTTTCATCCACTAAAAACAATTGCATCACAGGCTCAGATAATGCGCCATTGGATTGATTATTTTGACGATTTACCTGCCAACGACTGCGATATTTTTTGTCATCTAACGAAAATTCAACCTGAGCAAACGTTTCGACCGCATTATGCGTCATAACATAATCAGCAGGGCGATCAAACCGATGCGTTTCACCATAAAAAGCCAAACTCAACGCGTCTAAAATACTGGATTTTCCTGAACCATTGGGGCCTGTAATTGCAAAAACACCGCCTTTTGCCAGTGGTTTTTTTTGAAAATCAATTAGGCTGTCGCCCTCTAGGGAATTGATGTTTTTAAAAGAAAGCGTTAATAATTTCATAGCAAATACATTTTTTAGAGGGCTTATAGAATAATTTTATGAGTGCATTATAACCTTAAACACCAATCCCGTTATGGCGTAATAAGGCATCAATGTTTGGCTCACGACCTCTGAAGTTTTTAAACAATTCCATCGCATCACGACTGCCGCCTTTTTCTAAAATTTGAGTTAAAAAAGCCGCCCCTGTTTTGGTATCAAAAATTCCTTTTTCTTCAAATAGTGAATAAGCATCGCTGGATAAGACTTCCGCCCATTTATAACTGTAATAGCCTGCCGCATATCCGCCTGCAAAAATGTGTGAAAAGGCATGAGCGAACCGATTAAAATCAGGCACTAAAATGACCGCAAGTTGTTCTCGGATATCGTTGAGGGTTTCATAAATACGCCCACCATGTTCAGGGTCAAAATTTTGATGGATTTTAAAATCAAATAAACTAAATTCTAATTGTCGTACCATCATCATGCCCGATTGAAAATTCTTTGCCGCCCGCATTTTGCGGTATAAATCTTCAGGTAAGGTTTCCCCTGTTTGATAATGTCCTGAGATCAGTGTCAAAACTTCTTGCTCCCAACACCAGTTTTCCATAATTTGACTGGGGAGTTCCACCGCATCCCATTCCACGCCATTAATCCCTGAGACACCAAGGTAATCAATTTGAGTGAGGATATGTTGCAAGCCGTGTCCAAACTCATGAAATAACGTGGTGACTTCATCATGGGTTAACAGGGCAGGCGTGTCACCTGCGGGCGGGGTAAAATTACAGGTTAAATAGGCGACAGGGTTCTGAATTTTATCGCCTATTTTTTTACGCCCTACGCAATCATCCATCCATGCGCCGCCACGTTTGTGCGCTCGAGCGTATAAATCCAAATAAAAATAACCTCGAATGGCATTGTTTTTATCCTTACAGCAAAAAAAACGTACCTCGTCATGATAGCGATCAAAGTCAGTGATTTCGGTAATTTGCAAGCCGTAGAGTTTATTCACCACCGAAAATAAACCTTGAACAACCTTACCTGCGGGAAAATAGGCTTTAACGTCTTCTTGCGATAATTGATAGTGATGTTGGCGCATTTTTTCAGAATAATAACCAATATCCCATGCGTTTAAGTTTTTAACCTTGTATTCTTTTTGCACAAAACTTTGTAAGTCTTTTAAATCTTGCTGGGCTTGCGGTAAGGATTTTTGGGCTAAATCTTCTAAAAAATTGGTGACATCAGTGGGTTTATCCGCCATTTTGGTGGCAAGTGAATAGTGTGCGTAATTGTCAAAACCGAGTAATTGGGCTTTTTCATGGCGTAGACTTAATAATTGATCCATGATATTGGAATTATCCCACTCAGGGTTTTGCCCTAACTCCGAGGCGCGTGTCGCAAAAGCTTTGTAATGTTCATGACGCAGTTTTTCATCATCCGCGTAGGTTAT
>JAGLBU010000265.1 GCA_023146575.1 Methylococcales bacterium | reverse complement strand
TGTATAAATCAAAAATAGTTTTTTTATTCATAACTGATAATTTTAGCAAAATTATCAACTACTGCGTAACATCAGTTTATAATTACTTGGTTTGAAGGTTGTTGTTAATTCGTAAAGTTTGATTTGTATAGTAGTCTCATTGGTTATATTTCATAAAATTAGGAAAAATTATGTCGGATATAGAAATTGCGCAACAAGCCGTGATGAAGCCCATCATCGAATTAGCGGAAAAAAACTTTGAAATCCCTGCTGAACATTTAGATCCTTACGGACACTACAAAGCCAAGCTTTCACTGGAATACATTGATGGACTTAAAGCACAAGCCGATGGCAAACTTATTTTAGTGACCGCGATTAGTCCAACGCCTGCGGGTGAGGGGAAAACGACGACGACGGTTGGTTTAGGCGATGCAATGAATCGTTTGGGAAAAAAAACCATTATGTGCCTACGAGAACCGTCGTTAGGACCTTGTTTTGGTTTAAAAGGCGGCGCGGCAGGCGGTGGTTATGCGCAAGTTGTACCAATGGAAGATATTAATTTGCATTTTACAGGCGACTTTCACGCTATTGGGATTGCGCATAATTTACTTTCAGCGTTAATTGATAACCATATTAATCACGGTAATACTTTAGACATTGATGCGCGGCGTATTCAGTGGAAACGGGTGGTGGATATGAATGATCGTGCCTTGCGTAAAATAACCATTGGTCAAGGCGGGGCGATGAATGGTTATTTGCGTGAAGAGGGTTATGATATTGTGGTCGCATCTGAAGTGATGGCGATTTTATGCCTCGCGACTAATCGTGCCGATTTAAAAACCCGCTTAGGGCGAATTATTGTTGCTTATAAAAAAGATAAAGTAACGCCTGTATATGCGAGTGACTTAAATGCGCAAGGGGCGATGGCAGCGGTTTTGAAAGATGCGATTAAGCCTAATTTAGTGCAAACCTTAGAAAATAATATAGCCATTATTCATGGTGGTCCTTTTGCTAATATTGCGCATGGATGTAATACGGTGACAGCGACTAAAACGGCCTTAAAACTAGCCGATTATGTGGTGACAGAAGCAGGGTTTGGCGCGGATTTAGGCGCTGAAAAATTTATTGATATTAAATGTCGAATGGCAGGTTTAACACCATCCGCCGTGGTTTTAGTGGCAACGGTTCGAGCGTTAAAATTTCATGGCGGTGTGAATAAAAATCAGCTTAATCAGGAAAATCTTGATGCTTTAGATAAAGGTTTTGTAAATTTAGAACGACATTTAGACAACATTCAAACGCATTACGGTTTGCCCTGCGTGGTTGGTCTTAATCATTTTACCTTTGATACTGAGGCTGAAATTGCATTATTAAAACAAAAATGTAAGGCGCTTAAGGTTAAATGCATTGTTTCAAAACATTGGGCTGAGGGCGGAAAAGGAGCCGAAGATTTAGCCAACGAAGTGGTTGCTATGGTGGATAATCGTACCCCAAAATTTAGCTATGTTTATGATGAAAATTTAAGTTTATGGGAAAAAATAGAAGCCATTGCGACTAAATTATATGGCGCTAAGGCGGTGAATGCATCGGCGGCGGTCAAAAAACAATTAGCGGCATGGAGTGTTGAATACGGTAAATTTCCTGTGTGTATGGCAAAAACCCAAATGTCTTTTTCAACCGACCCCACATTAAAAGGCGCACCTTCTGGGCATACGGTTGAAATTAGTGAAGTAAGGCTCGCTAATGGTGCTGGATTTGTGGTCGCGATTGCGGGGAATATGATGACGATGCCTGGATTGCCAAAAATTCCTGCCGCAGAACGCATTGATATTAAAGATGATGGTACAATTACGGGCTTATTCTAATTTATAGTTTGTAAATTAAGGATTATTTTTAAAAAACCTGATGAGTCTTAACGATTTTTTCAGGTTTTTTTACTCCTAAATATAATCCATTTTTTACGCTATTTTGAACCCTAACCATAAGTAAAGAAACGTGATAGAAAACCTAAGAAATATTGCTATTATCGCCCATGTTGACCATGGCAAAACCACATTAGTTGATGAATTATTACAACAATCTGGTACTTTTGCGGCGCATGAAAAAACCACCGAAAGAATGATGGACTCGAATGATATTGAAAAAGAGCGTGGCATTACCATTCTTTCAAAAAATACAGCAATTGATTGGGGAGACTATCATATAAATATCGTTGATACACCAGGACATGCTGACTTTGGTGGTGAAGTGGAACGGGTATTGTCGATGGTGGATTCAGTCTTATTATTGGTTGATGCGGTTGATGGTCCTATGCCGCAAACACGATTTGTAACCCAAAAAGCCTTTGCCTTAGGCTTAAAGCCAATTGTAGTGATTAATAAAGTCGATCGCCCTAGCGCCCGTCCTGATTGGGTCGTTGATCAAACCTTTGATTTATTTGATCGCTTAGGTGCCACCGATGAACAATTGGATTTTCCGATTGTGTATACCTCGGCGTTAAATGGTTATGCCAGTTTAGACAGTGAAAACAGAGCAGGGGACATGACACCCTTATTTGAAACCATTGTTGAAAAAGTAAGTCCACCAACAGGTGACCCTGATGCCGATTTTCAAATGCAGGTGATTAGCTTAGATTATAATTCCTATGTTGGGGTGATTGGGATTGGACGTATTCAGCGTGGTCGCGTTAAAACTAATATGCCATTGACGTTGATTAACCGTGAAGGCGGTACTCGAAATGTCAGAATGCAACAGATTTTTGGCTTTAGTGGCTTGGATCGGGTTGAAGTGAAAGAGGCAACCGCAGGTGATATTATTGCGTTTACAGGGATTGATAAGCTTGATATTTCAGATACCTTATGTCACCCCGATAGCCCTGAAGCATTACCACCGTTGTTAGTCGATGAACCGACGGTTAGCATGACCTTTCAAGTGAATAATTCACCCTTTGCAGGTCGTGAAGGTAAATATGTGACTTCACGCCAAATTCGTGAGCG
>JAGLBU010000264.1 GCA_023146575.1 Methylococcales bacterium | reverse complement strand
CCAACGCAAAAACCTGCAAGATCATACTCACCCTCTGCATACATCCCAGGCATTTCAGCGGTTTCACCACCCACTAATGCCGCACCTGCTAATTCACAACCCTTACCAATGCCTTCAATTACAGAGGCCGCAGTGTCTATGTCTAATTTTCCTGTGGCAAAATAATCTAGAAAAAATAAAGATTCTGCCCCTTGTACGATAATATCATTCACACACATGGCAACTAAATCAATACCAATTGTGTCATGCTGGTTTAATTCAACCGCAAGTTTTAATTTTGTGCCAACGCCATCTGTACCTGACACTAATATTGGCTGTTTATAACGCTCTAGCGGTAATTCAAATAATGAACCAAAACCACCAAGCCCTGCCATAACACCTGCAGTACGGGTTTTTGCCGCAATCGGTTTAATGCGCTCAACCAGTTGATTTCCAGCCTCTATATCAACACCTGCCTGCTTATACGTCAGTTTTTGCTTATCGTTTTGTGTCACCGTTTCTCTCTTTTACTATTGGATTAAAGGGTTGCGTCGGATATAACATTTTCAACATTATGTTTAATGTTATTAGAGGCCAATTCTAAGCCATACTTATAACATTCACTGGCTTTGTTTTTATCATCTTTATCATAAAACAAATCCCCTAATAATTGATAGGCGGCAACCGTCGGCTCGGCATTTAGGCTTTTTGATAAATAATCTTCCGCTTTATCAGGTTGATCACATTTTAGGCTTATTTTTCCCAGCATTCGTAATAATACCGCATTTTCAGGGTGTGAAGCGATCCACTTTTCTGCCGCAAGCAATTGATTAACATAATGATTTGATTTTATATTACCATAAATAACCAGCAAGGTTTCACTCCAGTTATCAGCTATTGCCTCAACGACTGCCGTTTCAATTTCAGCCCCGCCATTGGCAATAATCATCGCCGAAAAATAGATGGTGCGAATTTCGTTTAGCTTTTGTACATAAGGTGGAATGATAGCCCATAAAGTTTGAATCTCACTCACCTGAGCTTTTTCGGCGCTCTGTTTTAATAAACGGCTGTAGGTTTCAATTTCCAATAATTTCATTTCCGCCTCCATCATGACTTTATTTTTATGTAAAGACGGTAATAATTGGCGAATAGCATCCCAGTTGCCTAAGCTTTCGTAGCCTTGATGCAATAACTTTAAAACACTGGCATGGGATGGATCAAGCGAGTTCAATTTACTTAAGGTTTTTATCGCTTCTTCATATTGGTTTTCAGATAAATTTAATTCTGCCTGTGTTAACCCGACCGCAATATCAACATCATCATTTTCATTCGCCGCTTTTCGAAGGTATTCATCGCGCTTATCAATCGCCCCTCGAGATTGCGCGGCACGGGCGGCGGTTAAATAATGTAATAACGGTGCGCCACTGTTGCTCGCATGACGAATTAAAACTTTTTCCGCACTTTCCCAATTGCCTGAAGCGGAATCAACCAAACCCTCAATCAAAGCATTTTGTGAGCGATTGACTTTATGTTGCTGTCGATTTGAAAATACTTTCCCAGGCCAGCGCAATAAAACCCCAATCAAGCGAACGATAATATAAAGAACAACAAAGCCTATAACTTGTGTTACTACAAACACAACCGCTGTCATTTGAAACGAGGTCTTCCCTAAACCAATTAACGCATAACCTGGGTTCTCATAGCTGTTTAACCACGTATGAACCACATAGCTAAAAAGCCCAATCAGAACAATCACGCCTATATAATAGATATTCTTTTTTTTCATTGTGGATTCTCTGTCTATTGCTGAGGCGAAACGTTGGTCGTACTTTCTTTTTCAGGATTATCTTTGCTGACTTTTTCAGGCGCGAGAACTTTAGGTTTTTCATTTGATTTTAGAGCTTCTATCGCTTGTTTTTCTTCAGGTTTATCAGATTTTATAGGCGTGTCTTTTACGGCTTTTTTAGAAGATTCTGTTGTTTTAACACCCGCTGGTTTTTCTTTAACTTCTTCATTCTTTGCAGACTCAGGTTTTGTTTCTGAAGTCGTTATTTTTTTATCATCTTTTACGGTTGCAGAAGCTTGTTCCTGTATTTTTTCATCAATTTCAGCGGCTTTTTTAGTACCTTCTTCTTGCAAACCTTTATCGGTTTCTATTCTTAATTTGGTGATGTCTCGCATCATTTTTAAAGAGAGACTAATGTCTGGTAATTCAGAATTAACATATTCTTTTTTAAGCTTATCCAGTACATCAATAAAAGTTTTAGAGACTTTATTCATAATAAAATGCTTTTTAAGCCACTCTAAAGCATCGGTCATACTACTTTCATAAAGGGCGGTATTTTCTTGAATCAGGGCAATTTTAATCATTTCCAGCTTAATACCGAGCTGCTGCTTAATCAGTTTAGCCTCTTCATGGGTAATAATCTTTTCAACTTCTTTATCATTATGACGAACGGTCACATAACCATCAATTTGTTTTAAAACCACCTCAACCACACCATCTGCTTTTTTAGGTAATTTTTTATCATCCTTTTTTAAAGGTTTTTCAGCGTATGGCAAAATAAGCGTCAAACGGTCAACGGTGTCAATTAAAGATTTTAACTGTGCATAACTGCCCACAATATCATTTACTTTGACATCTTTTAAGCTGGTAATTTCTTTGGTAATTTGCGCTCTTATTTTGAACGCCGCACCATCCCCACTTTCATGTAATCTTTCATCCGCAGCTTTTAATGCTTCAGCGGTTGTTTTTAAATCCCCAACCAAATGCAAGCGTTGATTAGCGACACTTAATAAGTATTCAGCATCGGCCATTAGCCAATCACCACGTGTTTTACCTAATTGTCGTTGTAACTTTAAAATAGCTTCTTTTAAATCTGCATGAGTTAATTTAAGTTTAGCATCATTGGTTTTTGAAAATTCTGCCAATTTATTAGTGAAAACATCATCGGTGCTGGTGACATCGGCATCAACGGTGGTTAATAATTTTTGTGTGGAGGCTAATTGTGCTTGAATACT
>JAGLBU010000263.1 GCA_023146575.1 Methylococcales bacterium | reverse complement strand
GGTGTGACTCAGGTGAAAGGTTTTTTAAATGCAGAGGATGCGATGTCAACCCTGAAAGCTTTTCGGGAGATGGGCGTTGAAATTAGTGACCCTGTTGATGGCGAAGTAACCATTAAAGGCGTTGGCAAGCATGGCTTAAAAGCCCCTAACAAACCATTATATTTAGGTAATTCTGGCACATCCATGCGTTTGTTAAGTGGATTATTAGCAGGACAAGCGTTTGATTGTATTTTAACGGGCGATGAATCGTTATCTTCACGTCCTATGCGTCGTGTGACCGATCCTTTGGTATTAATGGGGGCTAATATTGAAACCCAAGCGAATGGCTCTGCACCGTTAAAAATCAAAGGTTCACAAAAATTGAAAGGCATTGATTATGTGTTACCGATGGCGAGTGCGCAGGTTAAATCCTGCTTATTATTGGCAGGCATGTATGCCAGTGGTGAAACCAAAGTGACAGAACCTGCTCCAACCCGCGATCATACCGAGCGGATGCTGAATGGCTTTGGTTATCCAGTTCAGCGCTCAGGCAGTCAGGCGACTATTAATAATAAGGGTAAATTAACCGCTAATAATATTGATGTCCCTAGTGATATTTCATCGGCGGCATTTTTTTTAGTAGGCGCATCCATTGCTAAAAATTCTGAGGTTACTTTGCAACATGTGGGCATGAACCCAACACGCACAGGCGTGATTGATATTTTAAAATTGATGGGGGCTAAGATTGAGATTTTAAATTCGCGTGAAGTTGGTGGTGAACCTGTAGCGGATTTACGGGTTACCAGCAGTGACCTTAAAGGAATTGTGATTCCTGAAGCGTTAGTACCTCTCGCCATTGATGAGTTTCCCGTGTTATTTATTGCCGCCGCCTGTGCAACAGGGCAGACGGTGTTAACAGGGGCTGAAGAATTACGAGTAAAAGAATGTGATCGAATTCAGGTCATGGCAGAGGGCTTGCAAACCTTGGGAGTTGATGCCACGGTTACGGATGATGGTATGATTATTAACGGTGGAAAAATCAACGGCGGTGAGGTGGAGTCACATGATGATCACCGTATTGCAATGGCATTTTCAATGGCAGGTTTACGAGCAACCGCGCCGATTGTGATTAAAAATTGTGCCAATGTGAATACCTCTTTTCCTGAATTTCGGGATTTAGCCATTTCTTTAGGTTTACAATTAGCAAGTACCGAAGCATGATTCCTGTTTTAACCATTGACGGCCCTAGTGGGGCTGGAAAAGGAACTATAAGCCGTGCGATTGCACAACACTTAGGATGGAATTATTTAGACAGTGGTGCGATTTATCGTGCCTTAGCAATTGCGTGTTTAGAGCAAAAAATACCATTAGAGAATGTCAATACGATTGTTGAAGCCGCAAAAGCAATGACATTAATCTTTGAGTGCCAAGATGAATTAATCGTCACCTTGAATGGCGACAATATTACTCAGCGATTAAGCACTGAAACCACTGGAAAAGTCGCTTCGATTATCGCGGCTATGCCTGAAGTGAGAGCCGTTTTATTGCAAAAACAAAAAGACTTTAAGCGTCCTCAAGGATTAGTAGCCGATGGTCGTGATATGGGAACGGTGGTTTTTCCAGAGGCTGAATATAAAATTTATTTAACCGCAACTGCGACAGAACGCGCAAAAAGACGCTATAAACAGTTGATTGAAAAAGGAATTGATGCTAATCTTAGTCAGATAATCAAAGCGATAAAAGCCCGTGATAAACGGGATACGGAGCGTACCATTGCACCTTTAGTCCCTGCGACCAATGCCTTTTATCTTGATTCTTCTGATTTGTCGATTGAGCAAGTCATTAAGAAACTATTAAATTTTATCCAATAATGGATTTCGTGACTGTCGTGATGACAGTTTTTTTTAACTATTGAAAAAAAGCGCTTGTTTGAGTATTAACAAGCATAGGAATGAAGACAATGAGCGAAAGCTTTGCTGAATTATTTGAAGAAAGTTTAGCCCAGACGGAAATGCGTCCGGGTGCAATGTTAATGGGGACCGTCCTTGACATTGAAAATGAATACGTCATCGTTAGCACACAGGCAAAATCAGAAGGTGTTATCCCGAAATGGCAATTTTTAAATCCAGATGGTGATTTGGAAGTTGAAATTGGGGATGAAGTTGAAGTTGCCCTAGATTTATTTGAAGATGGCTTAGGTTCAACCTTACTTTCTCGTGATAAAGCGAAGAAAAATAAAGCGTGGGGCGAATTGGAAAAAGCCTTTGAAGATGAAGAAACAATCAAAGGTCGTATCAATGGTAAAGTGCGTGGTGGCTTTACGGTCGCTGTTGGCGCATTACGTGCCTTCTTACCCGGTTCATTAGTTGACGTTCGTCCGATTAGAGATACAACTTTCTTAGAAGGTCGTGATTTAGAATTTAAAGTGATTAAAATTGACCAAAAACGCAACAATGTTGTGTTATCACGTCGTGCTGTGGTTGAGAAAGAATACAGCGCAGAACGTGAAGAGTTAATGAAAACACTGAAAGACGGTGCTATTATTGCAGGTATCGTTAAAAACTTAACCGATTATGGCGCGTTTATTGATTTAGGCGGTATTGACGGTTTATTACACATTACCGATATGGCATGGCGCCGTGTTCGTCACCCGTCTGAATGTGTTGAAATTGGTCAAGAAGTTCAAGTTAAAGTCCTTAAATTTGATCGAGAAAAAACGCGTGTTTCATTAGGTATGAAGCAAATGGGTGAAGATCCTTGGCAAAATATTGCGCGTCGTTATCCTGCTGGACAACGTGTATTTGGTAAAGTCAATAACTTAACCGATTACGGCTGTTTTGTTGAAATTGAAGAAGGCGTTGAAGGATTAGTTCACGTTTCTGAGATGGATTGGACCAATAAAAACGTAAACCCTGCTAAAGTTGTTGCATTGGGTGATGAAGTTGAAGTCATGATCTTAGAGATTGATGAAGAACGTCGTCGTATTTCGTTAGGCATGAAGCAATGTAAAGTCAACCCTTGGGAAGAGTTTGCAGCTACCCATAACAAAGGCGAGAAAATTAGCGGTAAAATCAAATCAATTACCGATTTTGGTATTTTCATCGGCTTGGAAGGTGGAATTGATGGCTTGGTTCATATGTCTGATATTTCGTGGAAAGAAAATGATGACGAAGCCATTCGTGATTACAAAAAAGGGGATGAAGTTGAAAC
>JAGLBU010000262.1 GCA_023146575.1 Methylococcales bacterium | reverse complement strand
TAGTCTGTGTATAAATCGAAAATAGATGTTTTATTCATGTGGTTATTTTAGCAATTTTTTTATTACTACGTAACATCAGTTACTTAACACTTGCCCCCATTTAAATATCAGCCTAAAATCGTTTTTAGTTCATCGTTGATTTTTCTTTTAAATTTTGTCGTGTATCAAATCCTTATGCTTAAAAAATATACAATACAGCTTTTTGCCACTATTATTTTGGTAATGATGACACCTTCTGTCAATGCCGTAAATTGGTCAAAATTTACCACGCCGACCAACACAAAACCTTACACCATTGGTAAAACTAATAACGGCTGTATTTCGGGGGCAAAAGCATTACCTTTAGAAGGCGATGGCTATCTAGTGGTTCATTTAGAACGGGGTCGTCATTATGGGCATCCACTGCTTATACAAACCTTGCAACAATTAGGCATACAAGCACAACAACAGCAAATAGGAATTTTTCAAATTGGTGATTTAGGACAAGCACGGGGAGGCTCCTTACCATTTGGGCATCGTAGTCATCAATCAGGATTAGATGCAGATGTTTGGTTTAATTTAAAGCCTGAAAGTTATACCAATCTGAATAAACAACGCAGTAACCTTCAGCAACCTTCCATGCTAACTCGTAATAAAAAAGGGCTAAACAGTCTCTGGACGGATCAACATCGACAACTCTTAAAGTTAGCCGCTAATATTCCTGAAGTAGATCGAATTTTTGTGAATCCCCGCATTAAGCAGGATTTATGTAAAACTGTGACAGGAAACCGTCAATGGTTGCAAAAAATTCGTCCGTGGTATCATCATGACGATCATTTTCATATTCGTTTGCATTGTCCTCAATCCAGCCCTGATTGCATAAAACAAGCACCACTTCCAGCGGGTGAAAGTTGTAATGCTTCATTAGCATGGTGGTTTGTAAAGCATCCTCCAACGGTGGCTAAAAAAACAAAGCCCAAAAAACGATATATGCCCAGCGCATGTAAACCTTTGCTGACTAACTAAGCAAGCTCTGATGAAAAACCTCTTGCTAAAATATTGTTGGATTCAAGCCTTCTTCATGCTTTTTATGGTTTCAATGGTGATAGCTAAACCTTCAACATGGCCTCAGCAACAATTAACACAAGACACTCATAAAAATAATTTTGTCTCTGAAAAAAGCTGTGTTGATTGTCACCAGAAAGAAGTAACGGCATGGAAAGGGTCACATCATCAACAAGCAATGCAGGAGGCGACTCAAAAAACAGTCTTAGGGAATTTTAATCACGCAAAAATTACCGTATTTTCAGTCACCACCACTTTTTTTAAAAAAAATAAGCAATTTTTTATTCGTACACAAGGTGAAAATGGCAAGCTTCAAGATTTTCAGGTTGAATACACGTTTGGGGTTACGCCTTTACAACAATATTTAGTACGGTTTCCGAAAGGGCGTTTACAAGCGTTTGATATTGCATGGGATACGATTAATAAGCGCTGGTTTCATTTAAAACCTGAAACGGAAATTTTACCTGATGATAGTTTGCATTGGACAAAGCGTTTTTATACATGGAATTCAGCCTGTGCAGAATGTCATTCAACCGATTTTAAATTAAATTACAATCTTAAAACGCAACAATATAAAAGTCAGTGGGCAGAAATTAATGTCGGTTGCCAAGCCTGTCATGGCGCGGCTGGAAATCATATTCAATGGGCAAAAAAACCATCGGGTGATGCGCAAAAAATACCGAATAAAGGTTTGGTGATTGATTATAAAAGCTTAAACCCAAAACAAACAATTGAAACCTGCGCCCGATGTCATGCTCGTCGTCAACCTATTAGCCCTGATGATCGTCATGGGCGAGATTTTTTAAATGATTTTATTCCCTCGTTATTAGAACCGAATCTTTATCATGCTGATGGTCAGATTTTGGATGAAGTTTATGTATATGGATCATTCACACAATCAAAAATGCACCAACAGGGCGTTACTTGCATGGATTGTCATCAACCACATTCGTTAAAACTTCGCTTGGAGGGTAATGCGTTATGTACTCAATGCCATCAAAAAAACCCACCTGTTAGTCGGTTTAAAACCCTAAAGTCACAAAATTACGAGTCACCAGAGCATCATTTTCATGCCGAAAAAACCGTCGGTGCGCTGTGTATTAATTGTCACATGCCTGCAACGACGTATATGCAAGTTGATCCTCGCCGCGATCATCGCTTTTCAATTCCCCGTCCTGATTTATCCATTAAATTAAACAGCCCTAATGCTTGCATTCGATGTCATGACAAAAAAAGCAATGAGTGGGCGGTTAAAATACTCAATCAACATAAAGGCAAACAATGGCAAACACAAGATGATGGTTTAACACTGCATTTTGGTCGATTACGAGCGCCAAAAGCCGCTGAAGGACTGGTTTTATTAGCTAAAAATACTCAAAAAACCGCCATCGTTCGGGCAACGGCGTTGAAACAGTTAGCCCAATATGGACAAAAATATTTACCGACGTTATTGACTTTAACACAAGATAAAAACGCTTTAGTGCGCACTATTGCCGCACGGGTTTTAAATACGGTACCGATTAATCAAAAATCCAAGGCGCTTTTACCGTTATTAAGCGATCCCATCATGGCGGTGAGAATTGAAGCGGCGGCAAGTTTAGCAGAAATTAGTCCCAGCGCCTTAACGCCGCTTCAAAAATTATCATTTCAAAAAGCGTTAGCAGATTATAAAGCCGCTCAAACCAGTCAAACGGATTGGCCAGAAGGCTATTTTAACTTAGGGAGATTATACGAAAAAACCCAAGCTTATTCACAGGCGGTTGAGTTTTATGAAAAGGCGTTAAAATTAGATAAAAACTTTATTCCCGCCTATCATCATTTAGCCAATTTACATCATCAATATAAAAAACCTTTAAAAGCCGAAGCTGTATTTCGATTGGCGATTAAAAATTTACCAAAAGAAGGACGGTTTTATTATTCCTTAAGCTTGTTGCTGGTAGAGAAAAAACGCTATCAAGAAGCATTGCCACTTTTAGAAAAAGCCACTCAATTAATGCCAAAAGCGGTCACGATTCATTATAATTATGGATTGTTATTACAAAAATCAAAAACCAAAGCAGCGACTCAAAAAGCCGAATATGCGCTTCGACAAGCACAGCAATTAGCACCAAATAACCCTAAAATTTTAAATGCCTTAGTTATTTTTTATATACAGCAACGACAACCGATACAAGCAAACAGTTATCTCAAGCATTGGTTAAAAATTGCACCAAATAATCCACAAGCTCACCGATTGTTGAAAACTTTAGGTCAATAAACCCTAAAAATCATAAGCATGTCGGGTACCGTGTCAGGGCAATT
>JAGLBU010000261.1 GCA_023146575.1 Methylococcales bacterium | reverse complement strand
ACTCTTAAAAAAGAATTGGATTCGAGTGCATTAAACAATCTTGATTGGGTCGCCTGATCCATTTCTGAAATTTTATCTAAAAATAACGTGCCGCCATGCGCTTGTTCTAATAAGCCTTGATAAACAACGCCATTGTCTTCCTTACCAAAAAACTCCACTGCCGAATTTTCGGGGGCAATATTACCGATTGATACCTCAATAAAAGCCCCATCACGCCGTGCACTATGATGATGAAGATAACGTGCATAAAGCCCTTTTCCAACCCCTGCCTCGCCGACAAATAAAACCCGCACTTCATGTTGAGCCAAGCGTTTTAATTGTTCTTTTAAACGCTCAACGGTCGCACTTTTACCTACAGGTTCAACTTCAAATAATAATTGTTGTTTAAGTCCTGCATTTTCTTGCTGTAAAAAACTTGCGTCTAATGCACGCTCAACCGTTAATAATAATTTTGCCAAGGACAGTGGTTTTTCTAAAAAGTCATACGCGCCTAATCGCGTCGCCTCTACGGCGGTTTCAATGGAGCCATGCCCTGACATCACCACCACGGGACATAGAGGTATATCCTCTTGCCCCCATTGTTTTAACAGGGTAATGCCATCGGTATCAGGCATCCAAATATCTAATAAAATTAACTGCGGGTCGTGTTGTTTTTTTAATTCACAGGCCGTTTGAGCATTTTCAGCCATCGAAACCTCATAGCCTTCATCCTCTAAAATTTCAGAAACCAGTTGTCTAATATCAGGCTCATCATCAACTACTAAAATATGCGGCGTTTGTTTGCTCATATGCTTCACTTTTAAAATGTGTAATACTAAAATTATCCCAAACAGGGTAATTGAAAAATAAACCCCGCCCCTTGTTTATAATGACTGTCCACCCAAATCATCCCTCCATGTTCTTCAATAATTTTTTTAACAATGGCTAACCCCAAGCCCGTCCCTTTTACCTTTGAGGTCACGTAAGGTTCAAAAACTGTTTCAATTTTATCACTATTAACCCCACTGCCATGATCATAAATACCTAATTCAACATAATGGGCATTATGGTGTTCAACTGAAGCTAATTTTATTTCGATCAACCCTTTACCCTTCATGGCTTCTTGGGCATTTTTTAATAAATTATGCAACACTTGTCGAATCGTCACAGGATCCGCTTGTATCCATGTATTTTCAGCTTTATTTTCAAGGGTGATTTGGATATTTTCTTGCGTTTGATACAACACTAATAACTCTTGAACTAAATGCTGTAAATCCAATACTTCGGTTTGTTTTTTAGCGGGGCGCGCGTATTCTGAAAAATCATTGACCATGCGTTTCATCGCCTCAACTTGTTGCACAATCGTATTGGTGGATTTTTGTAACATGATCGCCGATGGTGCTGAAAGTTCGTTGGATAATTTATGTTGTAATCGCTCTGCCGCCAGTTGAATCGGCGTTAAAGGGTTTTTAATTTCATGGGCAAGTCGGCGTGCAACTTCACCCCATGCCGCATTTTTTTGTGCTTGAATCAAATCGGTTAAATCATCAAACACCACCACTGCCCCGACTAACACGCCTTTTTGAGAAAATAACGGTTTGCCCCGACAGAGTAATTCTTGGGGTCGACTACCGCCTAAAAAAGTAATGTGTTGTTGCCACATAGTTTTATTTTCTTTCACTAAGGTCAATAAGGTATCAAAAAAAACCACCAGCTCCGTCGGTTGTTTTCCCACCTGAGTCTTACTGTATTGTGAAAAACAATCTTGATTGCAATGCAAAATTCGGTATGCGGCTTCATTACTGGTGCGAATTTTAAAATCACTGTCAAAACTTATGACCCCTGCATTGACATTTTCTAAAATAGATTCTAAATAAGCGCGTTGTTGCTCCACTTCTAAGCTTGCGGTACGGGCAATATTTCGTGAATG
>JAGLBU010000260.1 GCA_023146575.1 Methylococcales bacterium | reverse complement strand
CCCAAATCATCTTGTGCCATCACGGGTAATAATTGTTCATAATGCCCATCCGCGACTGCTTTTGTGCCTTTTACCAGTTCTTTAACGGGTGAAATAATATGCCGAATGCTGACAAAAGCAATCCAAATTGCCGCCAATAAACTTAATAATAAGACCAATAATAAGGCTAATAAAAAACTCTTTTTTAACGAATCCCGTAAAAAATTCATTTCCTGATAACGTACCGAGGCAAATTCAATCGAGTCAGCTAAATCTGAAATACGCACGGGAATGGGATAAATCGCTTGTAAATAACGTGGCTCATCGCCTGTAATAAGGGTCAAAACTTGAATATTCAGCCCATCATTTTCATTGGTGTTTAATCGAATATAGTGCTTATCTTGCCGCAGTTGTATCCACACATATTCATCAGGCAATGTGGGTAAAATATCATGGGTATTCACACTGCTAAAGGCAATAATTCGGGCTTGTTTACTAAACAATGTGATTTCTAAAGCGGCTAATGATTCCCGAAGACTGCCTAATTTTAAGGCTAAGATGGTTTCTTCTTGATTGTCTAACTCTTGGGCGGATCGCTGGGTTTGTTTAAGATGCCAACGCATTTGTTGGTCTAATGACGCTTGACTTAATTCCAGTGCATCTTCCATTGCCTCGCCAATTTCAACATTAAAGCGGCTATCAATGGCTTGGTGTAAAAACTGGATTGAAAAATAAAACACAATACTTGCAGGCACCAGTGCCAATAAAACAAATAAAGATACCATTCGAGTGGTTAAGCGAGAGCCTGCTTCTTTTTTCTTGAGTTCGCGCGCCAAAGAATAAACATTGATGCCAATTAAACCCAACAACGCCACCGAGCCTAAGGTATTTATTAGTATTAATAAAGAATAAATATCACTTAGGTATGAGGTCTCTTGAGACGCAGAACTCATTAATTGCAGCGATGATAAAATTAACCCAAACAGGATAATAATAAAAAGATTAACGGGGATTTTTAAGGTTCGCTTGTCCATAAGTACCAATCGCTGGATAAATTCCATTGTGGATCAAGATAAGAAAGGGGTCGTAAAGGTAAGGGCAATGCCTCTCGATCAAACTGCCATTTTACCTGAAGCCTGTAATTTTCATCGGCTTTAATTTTCGAGGATTTAATAATTTTGATATGATCAATCATTGAAAGCGTGTTGAGCGCCGAGGGTAAGCTGTGAAAATATTTTGTCTCTTTATGGCTGACGCTGTAAGTTTTTAATAAGGCATGGTATTGAACTTTATAACAATAATTTTTGGTAAATAGGTTTTGATTCCAAACAAGCCCCAAGCGTTCAAACTTAACCTTTAAACACCATAGTAGTGGAATACTACTTTCAAGCGCTTCCACCGCCATAGGACTGAGGTGAAAATCAGTGGTGATTTGAAGCTGATGCCACTGTCCATACGGTTGTAATTTTGCGCTTTTAATCTGAGTTGAAAATTCATTCGCAATCACTGCTTGAAAAAACAGACCAAACAGTAAGCCCAGCACACTCAAGCGCTTCAATAAAAACTTTGTCACACGCTTTTTATCGTTCAGCGCTTAACATTAAAGTCGTCCATATTGTTTGTACAATCTCCCGCTGTTTCGAAAAAATCTTGGTATCGGCAAGGACTTTATCGCCTTGTAAGACTTGTCGATGTCCATAATCACGATATTCACAATAAATGGTCGTTAATGCGTGCGCCTGTGCTTTCGTAAAAAAATCATGCTGTTTTAAAACCTCAATCAAATGCACATTATCCCTCGGTTTGGTGAGTTCAATATAACGGTGACTTTGAGACAGCACCCCAAATTGCACCATAAACTCTATATCCGCCACGCCGCCTTGACTTTGTTTAACATCAAATTGTCCGCCTTTTTCATTTGCTAACGCCTCGCGCATTTTTTCACGCATGTCACGCACTTCTTTTTTAAGGCTTAAACTTTTTCTCGGCAAGGCTAAAATACGTTGACGAATAGTTTCATAATTTTTTTTGAGCGTTAAATCCCCTGCAATAAAACGCCCACGAACTAAGGCTTGATGCTCCCATGTCCATGCCTCGTTTGTAAGATAGTGTTCATACATCCTGATATTGGCAACCAATAATCCTGAATTACCATTCGGTCTTAAGCGCATATCCACTTCATATAACTGACCTGATAACATTTTGGTGTCTAAAATATGGCGAATTTTTTGCCCTAAACGTCCATAAAATTGGGTATTAGGAATGGCTTTTTTTCCTTGTGTCATGGA
>JAGLBU010000026.1 GCA_023146575.1 Methylococcales bacterium | reverse complement strand
AAATGAAGAATATAAAATATTCAGTGACGCGTCTGTTTCAACATAAGGATTGTTGAGTTCGGTGACGTTGCAGGCGCTTAACATCAGCGTGATAAAAATGAAAAAGTGTTTAGACGCTGACATTGAATTTTTTAAGGGGAAAGGTTAAGTGCTAAGATAATCTCGCGCCATATAAAGTGCCGCAATTGAACGCGCTTCGGTGCATTCGCCCGTGGCCAATAAGCCTTGAATATTGGATAATTTCCACGGAATAACCTCCAATGGCTCAGGCTCATCGCCTTCTAATTTTTCAGGGTATAAATCTTGTGCCACAATAATATTGATATCGTGATCAAAATAAGAAGGCGCTAAGGTCAAAGATAATAAGGGCTGTAACGATTTTGCCCCATAACCGACTTCTTCTTTTAATTCACGATTAGCGGCGGCTAACACGGTTTCGCCTGCATCAATTTTGCCTTTCGGTAAGCCCAGTTCATAGCGATCAACCCCTGCTGAATATTCACGAATCAATAACACGGTTTGATCATCAAGCATTGGTATAATCAAGACCGCGCCGCCATTATAACCTCGGACTAAGCGTTCATAATTGCGTTTTTCGCCGTTACTAAAGGTCAGATCCATACTTTCAATGGTAAATAAACGACTGCGATGAACCAACGTTCGATTGCTAATAACAGGTTTTTTAGGCATATTATGATCTCAAAGGATTGATAAAGAAAAAATTTTTAAGGAGTGATGCTTAATCGTCTTAAATGCTAACAAACAGAGAGCGTGTGAATTTATTTTAGCAGGCTATTATAAAGTTTAGAAAGATAAAAATAATCCTTGATCCCGTTTTGGGATCTGCGTATGATATAATTTATCCTTTTTAAGAAAGGAAATTGTATATGCGAATAATTTCTAATAGAACCCTTAAAAATTTTTATGACCTAAATTCTGAATACAGGGATTCACAAGACCCTCTTGAAGCATGGTATTCAGAAACTCGAAAAGCAAACTGGAAAACCCCACAAGAAATAAAAGCGAAATTTGGTTCAGCAAGCATATTAAAAGATAGTCGAGTTGTGTTTAATATTGCAGGGAACAAGTACCGACTTGTGGTTGCAATTGACTACAAAAGACAGGTTTGTTTTATAAAATTCGTTGGCACACACAAGCAATACGACCTTATTGACGCAGAGACTTATGATGAATATTCAACCCATAAAAACCGAACAGGATTACGAAAACAGTCTCCATAAAATAGAACAATTATGGGGAAGTCCTGATGATTCAAAAGCAGGGGATGAGCTTGATATTCTTCTCATACTTGTCGAAGCTTATGATGCCAAATATTACCCTGTTGCCCTGCCTGATCCAATAAATGCGATAAAATTTAGGATGGAACAACTGGGGTTAACACGTAAAGATTTAGAACCTTTTTTGGGTTCAAGAGGAAGAGTTTCTGAGATATTTTCTAAAAAAAGAAATTTATCGTTAACGATGATTCGAGCATTACATAAAAACCTACAAATTCCCTTGGAAAGTTTGATCCATTAAAAAATTATCTTTTATAATAATTCAGACGATTGGGAAAATAAGATTTGATGCTCGGCTTTGGTGGGCAATCCTAAGCGCGCGCCCATTCCTGTACAACATAATGCGCCTGCGGCACTGGCATAGGTTAAACTGGGAATCCATTTCATTTTTAATGACAATGCGGCGGCAAATGCCCCATGAAACGCATCCCCTGCGCCCGTGCTGTCAACCACATTCACTTCATAGGACGTTAAGCGCCCCGACTCATCGCCACGTTGCCAAACTAATCCTCTTGAGCCTAAGGTAATCACCACCGCAGGGCTTAGTTTAGACAAACTTTTTAACGCCTCATGAATGCTATGGCTGTGTTGTAAGGCAAATTTTTCAGAACAAATCAAGTAATCCACTTTGTCCATTAACAATTTTGTGCCTTCATTCATCGAGCCTGCATCCAAAACCGTAGGGATATTTTTATCTTGTATTTGTTCTAATAACGCTAACGATTCATGGGGCTGATGGCCATCAAATAACACTACTTTTGGTCGCAAAGATAAAAAATCAATACTACCCGCTCTAAGGGGTTGGGTTGCGCCTGTATAATTAATTAAGGCGCGGTCACCATTGGGTTTGGCTAAAATAGTTGAAATCGGTGTTGGGGATTCGCCTCTTTTTACCAGCGCAATATTAACATCACGCCCCATTAATTCTTGATAATGACATTCACCTTGAATATCATTGCCTAAATAACCTGCAAAGGCGGCTTTTAAACCCAATCGTGCCACCATCACCGCCGCATTTGCCGCAGGCCCTCCGCCACATTCCACTAAAAAATCAGCGGTCATTTTTTCGTCGGCTTTAGGATGATGATCCACTGAAAAAGCCAGATCATAACACGCATGACCAAGACACAGCACATCCACGTTTTTTGAAGGCGTTAAAGGGGGCAGTTTTGCATTATCAATCACTTCCTGTATTTCAACATCACAGCTACCACAGCCAGTTCCAGCACCTGTTGCAGAAGCAATATCTTCGACTGTATTTCGACCTTTTGCAATTAACACCTCAACTTTTTCCTGAGTGGTTCCCGTACAATCGCAAATGATTTTTTTTTTATTTGATTGAGTTGTTTTTGTTGACACGTTTTTACTCGAGTTTTAGAGAGCTAAAATTATAATTTTTCAAACACAGCGCTGGCACACTTAAGGGTTTGTTCTAAATCTTCTTCGGTGTGAGCTGCGGACATAAAGCCTGTTTCAAATGCTGAGGGTGCTAAATAAATACCTTGGGTTAACATGCCATGAAAAAAGGCTTTAAAGCGTGCCTGATCGCATTTCATCACTTGAGCAAAGGACGTAACCTTAGTCTCTTCGGTAAAAAATAACCCAAACATTCCCCCCACTGTGTTTGTACTCAGGGCAATGCCTGCTTTTTCGGCGCGTTGTTGGATGGCGTGTACAAAATTTTGGGTTTTTTGCGTTAAGGCGTCATAAAAATGTGGCTCTGAAATAAGTTCTAAGGTTTTTAACCCTGCCGCCATGGCAATCGGGTTGCCTGATAACGTTCCTGCTTGATAAACACCGCCTAAGGGCGCAATACTTTGCATGATTTCACGTTTACCGCCAAAAGCACCCACAGGCATTCCGCCGCCAATAATTTTTCCAAGGGTGGTTAAATCAGGCTTCACATTATAAAGCGCTTGTGCGCCGCCTAATGCCACCCGAAAGCCTGTCATCACTTCATCAAAAATGAGTACCGCGCCACTTTCATCACACACCGTGCGTAGTGTTTCTAAAAAACCGTCCGCAGGGGGAATGCAGTTCATATTACCTGCTACAGGTTCGACAATAATACAGGCAATTTCATCGCCAAATTGGGCAAAAAACTCTTTCACTTCATGGCTATCGTTATACGTTAAGGTTACGGTATTTTCTGCCACCGCTTCTGTCACCCCAAGGGAGCTTGGAACCCCTAAGGTTAATGCGCCAGACCCTGCTTTGACTAATAAAGCATCGGCATGACCGTGATAACAGCCTTCAAATTTGACGATTTTATCGCGTCCTGTAAAGCC
>JAGLBU010000259.1 GCA_023146575.1 Methylococcales bacterium | reverse complement strand
ATTTTTAAGTTTGATAAGGCAAAAGGCGTAGGTTTTTGAGATTTTGTGTGTGTAAATTGATATAAATGTTGATTAAAAATTTCAACGATTTGACGACTGCGCCATTGATAATTATGTGCTTTTACGTCAATTTCAGCTAAGGTACAGACAGCGGATTTTATATGGGTTTTTTGCAGTGTTTTTATCGCCGCGGTAATTGCTTTGCGATAAGCCTTTAAATTAAAGTGTTCTTTGTCGCCCAAACCTACTAATAATACGCGTTGTATACGACTGTCTGGCACCACATTTATCAGTAAGGTTTCACAAATTTGACCTTTAATATCCCCACGCTCAATCAAATTACGAATCAGTTGATGACTGGCTTCATCTACCTTTTTTGCAGACGGGGTTAATTGTTGCTGTTTGTAAATGCCGACAATAATACAATCAGTTTCTAGTTGGTCTAAGGGCAGGCTTTCTATAGAATAGTCCATAATTTCCTAATATCATTTTGTTAGGGTGCGAGGGGTGTGTTTAAAGGTAATTCAATGCTAAATTACACAGGTTAAAGTATAGATTACAAATAAAACCTCGCAGGTAATCGTAGTAATAAGGTATTCAACGTGATAAATGCTGAATTATACATGAAAATTTAAGAAGGATTGTATGAAGGTGTCACCTCAAAAAACGAAAAAGATCGGTAAATTTCCCTCTATTACGATACTTGATCGCATGATCGCGTGGGATTTATTGAAAACGGTTACCGCGGTGTTGTCGGTGATTGTGATTATCATCGTTAGTCGTAAATTTATTAAAGTGCTGGCGTTAGCGATTGATGGCACTATTTCTGGCGAAACTGCGATTGATATTTTAATACTTAAAATTATCGTGGCGGTCGCAAGCTTTTTACCTGCAGCTATTTTTATGGCGGTGTTAATGGTTTTAGGGCGCATGTACCGCGATCAAGAAATGGCAGCGATTGCAACCGCAGGTGGCGGATTGATGTTTTTATATCGGGCGGTATTTTTATTGGTTTTACCTTTAAGTGCGATGGCGTATCAAATGTCGCTGTATGCCGCGCCGTGGGCAGAAGAGAAAATGCTCATTTTGACTAATAAAGATCTGGAAACCGCTGATATTCGAGGGGTTTCAGCAGGGCGCTTTAGCGAATACAGCCATGGTGATTTGGTTTTTTATACCGAAGAAATTGATGAAAATAATCAAATGCACAATATTTTTGTGCAAAATCGTCAACAAGGAAAATCAGGGACAATTACGGCTGCACACGGCTATTTAAAAAATTTACCGAGTGGAAAGTATATTGTTTTAAGCAAGGGTGAGCGAACTCAGGGCATTGCTGGGCAAGCAAATTTTGTATTGGAAACCTTTGATGAATATGCGGTACGGATTGAAAAAAAATCCTCAGCGGTTTTTTATCAAAGTGATGCGATTAGCACCGAGAAATTGGAAGAGTCGGTCAAAGTTAAGGATAAAATTGAATTGCAAAAACGGTTTGCAATTCCGTTAGGCGTGATTTTTTTAAGCTTACTCGCGGTGCCGTTAGCCAACTTATCACCACGCGGGGGCGTTTATGGCAGTTTGTTATTTGCCTTTTTAATTTATTTTGTCTATGGAAATATTAGCCGTGTTAATTACAGTTGGCTTAAAACTGAAAGCATTCCTCTATGGTTAGGGAAGTTTTGGGTGTATGCACTGATGTCCTTTTTTACTCTGCTGCTTTTGTTAAAATTGTATGGGCTAAGGTGGGTCATTCAAGAAATAATAGGGAAGTTTAGAAAATGAATTTACTCACACGCCACATTATTAAAGAGGTTTTAAAAGGCTCTTTTCTCGCCCTGATTTTATTATTGACGCTGTTTAATTTATTCACCTTTAGCGATGAACTAAAGGATATGGGGACGGGTGATTATGGACTTAAGGAGATTTTTTTATATTTATTGTTGACCTCGCCACGGGTGTTTTATGAACTGGTGCCTTCGGCGGCTTTATTAGGCAGTTTATTTGTCTTAGGGACAATGGCAAACCACAGTGAAATCATCGCTATGCGTTCGGCAGGGGTATCCGTGATGGGGATTATTCGCTCGGTGATGTTAGCAGGGGTAATATTAGTGCTAGTGGCGATGGGGGTGGGAGAATTAATTGCACCACAAGCAGGGCATTCAGCACGACTTTTAAAGGCTCAGTCACAACATAATAAAGTTATTATGCAAACCCGTTATGGGATTTGGTTACGAGAGGGCAATCAGTTTGTTAATATTCGTGAAATTAAAGGCAATTCAGAACTTGGGGATGTTACGATTTACCAACTGAATGATCAGAAAAAATTAAGTGAAGTCATTCATGCGGAGAGCGGGCAATTTATAGGGCATCAACAATGGCGCTTAAATGGCATTCAGCGTTCTGAAGTGAGTGCCACCCAAATACATGCGTATCATGAAAATGGCATGAGTTGGAAAACGTCTATCGCCCCTGATTTATTAAAAATTGTGGTGGTGAAACCTGATAATTTATCCCTCATTGATTTAGCCCAATACATTAATTTTTTAGAAGACAACGATCAAGAATCAAAAACCTTTGAAGCGGCTTTTTGGGGACGTTTAATCAACCCTTTAATTACCTTTGTAATGTTGATGGTGGCGACCCCGTTTGTGATTGGAATTAAACGCGGTGTCAGTATGGGAGGGCGTTTAATGGTAGGAGTAATTATTGGTATGGGTTTTAATATTTTGGATAAAATCAGCAATCATATGGGGCTAGTGTATGATTTAAACCCCATTATGGTCGCCGTTTTACCTGGTGCGCTGGTGTTTTTGGTCGCAAGTTATGCGGTCACCCGCGTAAAATAAAGCACCAATTAATCCTTTGAACCATGTTCGACGGTAATGGTGGTGTAAAGTCCGCCGCGTACATTAAATTCTGCCCGAACACACATGTATTTAGGGTCGGTTACCTTGACTAAATCGTCCAAAATTTCATTGGTGACCGCCTCATGAAACGCGCCTTCATCCCGAAATGCCCACATATAAAGCTTTAAGGCTTTTAGCTCAACACAACGTTTATTCGGAATATAATCAATATGAATAATGGCAAAATCAGGCTGTCCTGTCTTTGGGCAAAGGCAGGTAAATTCAGGAATCCGAATGCTAATGGTGTAATCGCGCCCAGATTGTGGGTTGTCAAATGTTTCTAAATCTTTACTCGGTTTTGTGGTCATTATTATAAATACCTCACTAAAATTAATCTGCTATTCTATCAGAATCATCTAGTTTATAGAAAAGGACACATGGCTTGTGGTTTCTATAATAAAAATAAATTAAACTCTACTGTTCTTATGAAAAATCTGCTCGGCGCATTCCTTTTTTTAATGTTTTTTTTCAGTTCTAATTCCGTTATTTCAGCCCCTCAAAAAATTGTTAAAAACCCGCAAGGTTGTTTATCGTGTCATCAAGGCATTGAAGATTTTACGCAAGGTTTAATGATGACAACGATAAAAGGTATGGGGAAAATTTATGATGATCCTGCAGGTTGTGTGATTTGTCATGGGGGGACGCCAAATGCAAAAACAAAAGATAAAGCCCATGCGGGCACGCCTAAATTATTAAAAGAATCGAATGGCCCTCAAATGTTTTATCCCGACCCTGGGAGCTTATGGATTAATCAATATACGTGTGGGCAATGTCATGAAGGAGTGGCAAATCGCTTGAAAAAAGCGTTAATGAATACGGAGGCTGGAAAATTACAAGGGAATTTTTGGAGTTGGGGTATTCAGCAAGACATGAAAGTAGTTTGGGGTAATTATGACCTTAAAGATGAGGATGGCAGTCGACCTGAAATTGGAACCGAGGCTTATAAAGACTATATGGAAAAAATGGTCGCGGCACATCCTGATCAATTCCCCAGTGAATTAACACAGGTGCCTGAAGTGGATGTTAATGCAATTTCAAAACATCCAAATTTAGCAGGGATTACCTATTCACGCCAAGAATGTCAACGTTGTCATGTGGGCTCAAAAGGGCGAAAACGACGCGGCGATTATCGGGGTGCAGGTTGTAGTGCTTGCCATGTGCCTTATAGTAATGAAGGGCTTTATGAAGGCGGTGATCCGACGATTGATAAAAAAGAGGCAGGCCATCTTTTAATTCATACGATGCAGGCAACCCGAAAATCAAAAGTCAAAATGCCGAACGTAACCTATTCAGGCATTCCATCTGAAACTTGCAATACCTGTCATAACCGAGGCAAGCGTATTGGGGTGAGTTATCAGGGGTTGATGGAGTTTCCGTATGGCAGTCCTTACAACGATAAGGGCGATAAACAACCGCCTTTGCACACTAAAAAATATTTGTTTATTAAAGACGATTTACATCATCAGATGGCGAGTCGAGAAGGTAATCC
>JAGLBU010000258.1 GCA_023146575.1 Methylococcales bacterium | reverse complement strand
CCTTTTAAAATAATATAGGTTGAAAATGACCACACCATTAACCCGACTAACAGTGGCACTACTTTTTTAGCCGCCTCTACCATTTCTTGCTGATAAGTAATGGTTCGTTTAATTATATAAAGAAAACTTGCGGCAATTAAGCCCCCAAATAAAGGTGAGATCACCCAACTGGCGGCAATTTTTCCAAACACGGCCCAGTTTGCAATCCCAAATCCGCCAGCGGCAATACCTGCACCTAAAACACCGCCCACTATAGAGTGAGTGGTTGAAACGGGTGCGCCAAAAATGGTGGCAATATTAAGCCAAATAGCTGCCGCCAATAATGCCGCCATCATCAGCCAAATAAAGGTATTACTGTCCGCAATCATCGCAGGGTCAATAATGCCCTTTTTAATGGTGCTAACGACATCACCCCCTGCAACAATTGCGCCCATTGATTCAAAAATAGCCGCAATTAAAATAGCACCCCCCATCGTCAAGGCTTTTGATCCAACCGCAGGTCCTACATTATTTGCCACATCATTTGCGCCAATATTTAACGCCATATAGCCGCCAATTACCGCCGCCGCGACTAATAAAAATTGTCGATCAACGCCGCCCGACATTTCTAAAACATAAATCATTACCCCAAACATAAACAGTAAAGCGATGGATATTCGCATTAATTCTGTTTTAGCAGAAGACGTTGCCTTTTCAAGCTGATTAATATTGTTTAAATCCATTCGATAACCTCTAGCAGGTAGTGTTATAAATTAATGAAAAAATGACATTTTAGTCGATTGATAATATTTAACGCTATTAATATGACGGTAGTGTGACATCATTGTTTAAGACAACGATCAAAATTTATTTTTTGCTCAATCATGAGGTTTTTAGTCTCAGAATTGACAGCTTTAAACATCGCATTACTACATTTGATGAAAACATTCTGATTAAACGGCGTTGAATCGTGCATCATTGTGCTATTTTTTTGTGCATCTTTAAAGCTTAAATAGGCAACAAGATGTGAAAGCGCAAATAACACGATAAAAATTTTCCCAATTAAGACCCCATCATCACTCAATGCAAATAATAACAACACAACAGGAATCGTAAAGTATAAAAACATCGGCGCAATCGGGTCTACTGCTGAAACCACAACGATAAGCGCGCTCCATAACAGTGTTAAAACACCGATAAAAAGAAGGATTAATTGTCGAATTTTTATTCCTTTTTCCGTGCGCCGTAAATTTTTGGTTGAGTAAAGGATTCGATTAACGGGGTGGCGGCATTGCCAAATAAAATGGCATACATAACCGCTTCGGTCATCGCCCCATAAAGACGAATTAAAACGGTTAAAAAACCCACCAAACAGCCAAAAACAAAAATTCCTAACGGCGTAACAGGTGATGCGACCATATCACTCGCCATAAAAACCGCCGCAAACATTAAGCCTCCCGATAAAATCATAAACAATGCTCGTGGCGCATCAGGGTCTATTAAATGAAAAAACTCCGCTGAAATTGCGGTTCCAAAAATAACCGCCGCAGGGATTCGCCAGTCCAGCATTTT
>JAGLBU010000257.1 GCA_023146575.1 Methylococcales bacterium | reverse complement strand
AAATGGCGCTTAGAAGGCAAAGATTATCCCGTTCAAGATGGTGATGTGGTGCATTTTCGATTTAATGTTTGACAAAACTTAGGACGAGTCACTACAATACTCGCTCTTAAATCTAAGAGAATGGCGATATAGCTCAGTTCGGTTAGAGCGCGGGATTCATAACCCCGAGGTCCCAGGTTCGATCCCCGGTATCGCCACCATTATATCTTCCGATACTTACAATCATTTATTATTTGACACGTTGGTATAACTCATCCATAATTCAACTACAGTCTGTGGCAGTAAGAAGCACTCCACGTAAAAAACAGAAGCTTTCAAATTAAGAATGTTATGGTGGTAGGGTTTGCCCCATGTAAAAAAATAGAAATTATCCAATAAGAATTGACTGTCGAAAGCTCCCGAAAGGGGGCTTTTTTGTTTTTAAATGGAATGTAATCAATGAAACTTAAAAAATTAGATCCATCATTTTATCCTCGTAATACACATTTAATTGAAGCTTTAGATAATGTTAATGGAAAGTGGCAACAAGGAAAAGTTCGAGGTTACGGGGTTGTCGTTATTGATGTGCAGCACTTAAGGTTTGCTATTCCTTTGCGGTCAAACATTAAGCATAAAGCCGCCTATATCACGGTTAAATCTGATCAGAAAAGCAGTAAAGGCAAAGGGCTTGATTTTTCCAAAGCACTTTTAATTTCTCAGCTGAATTATATATCCGATGTTCCTTTTAAAATCCCAGCAAATGAACATAAAAAACTTCAAGATAAAACCGTTTTTATTACTAAAAAGTTTGAAAGATACGTTCAATATTACATAAAAGCGCTAAAATTAAAAGATCAAAATATTTTAAAAAGTCCTGAATATCGTTATAGTACGTTAAAAAATTATCACGAAACCCTCCTATATTTATCAAACAGTTCACAAAAATCCTCCTCATCTAAGGACTTCTTATGTTAGACCCGCGTTTATTTAGAAACAATATTGATTTTATTAAAACTCAATTAAATCGTCGTGATTATGATTTTAATGTTGAGGCTTATCAGTCATTGGAAAATCAGCGTAAAGCCATTCAGGTTATTACTCAAAAATTACAAAATGAACGAAATGTTGGTTCTAAAAAAATAGGGCAGGCGAAAGCGAAAGGGGACGATATTCAGCCGTTGTTAGCTGAAATTGAAAATTTAGGCGCACAGCTTAAAGCCTCTGAAATTGAACTCAATCAAATTCAAGAGCAAATGGGAATTATTTTAGAAGGTATTCCTAATTTATTAGATGAAAGTGTTCCTAATGGAAAATCTGAAGCCGATAATATTGAACTAAGTAGCTGGGGAACGTTGCCTGAATTTGATTTTAAAGCCAAAGATCATGTTGATCTTGGTGAAAATTTAAACGGCATGAGTTTTGAGCTAGGGGTAAAAATTGCCAGCGCACGTTTTGTGGTATTAACGGGAAAATTAGCGCAATTACAACGGGCATTGATTCAATTTATGCTGGATACACATACCCAAGAACATGGCTATAACGAAACTTATGTGCCTTTTTTAGTGAATGCTGAAAGTTTACGTGGGACAGGGCAACTGCCTAAATTTGAAGACGATTTATTTAAAGCGCGTGAAGAGTCGGCGTTATATTTAATCCCTACCGCAGAAGTTCCTGTGACTAATATCGTCCGTGATACGATTATTGACGCTGAAACTTTGCCGTTAAAATACACCTGTCATTCACCGTGTTTTCGCAGTGAAGCAGGGGCGTATGGACGTGATGTACGCGGTATGATTCGTCAGCATCAATTTGAAAAAGTTGAATTGGTGCAAATTGTCAAACCTGACGACGCTGAAAAAGCTCATGAGCAACTCACGCAAGATGCCGAAGTTATTTTACAAAAATTAAAATTACCGTATCGTAAAGTTTTATTATGCGCGGGGGATACAGGCTTTTCAGCGGCTAAAACCTATGACCTTGAAGTATGGTTGCCCGCGCAAAAAAGCTATAGAGAAATTTCTTCATGCAGTTGGTTTAAAGATTTTCAAGCACGACGATTACAAGCGCGTTGGCGTAACCCTGAAACTGGCAAGCCCGAATTAGTCCATACGGTGAATGGCTCAGGCTTGGCGGCGGGTCGCACCTTAATTGCTATTATGGAAAATTATCAAGATGCTCAAGGGCGCATCCATATTCCAGAGGTTTTATTGCCGTATATGGGAAAAACAACCGTGATTGAATAAAAACTGGGGTTTATTATCGCACTCGCATGAGATTATGATAATCTGTCTATCTTTGATTCAGCGCGTTCTTTGTTATTGCCTGTTTTTTATTTTTTGAAAATAAGCCGAGACTTTTTAATATGACGATTAATTTAAAAGCCATTCCAAAAATTTGGCGACCTAAAGCCTCGCGTTACATGACGTTATTGGTGAATGCTTTTAAAAATACAGGCGTGACCAATCCGTTGGTTTTAGCCTATGCCTGTGCGTCAATTACCCACGAATCAAGCTGGAATATTAAAATTGAAAACACGCATGATAGTGCAGCTGGAACACCTTGGTCAGGCAAAGGCTTAGCACAGGTCACGTTAGAAAGTAATTATCAAAAAATTACCGATTTAACGGGGATTGATTTTATGAATCACCCTGAATATATGTTTATTGCCTATTATTCTTTGCGGGCAAAAGCGGCGCATTTTGTGATTCATGGCATGGTACCTCTGATTGAAGCGGGTCAATTTGAAGCCGCCGCAGGGATTTATAATGCAGGAAAACCCGACTATCGGTCTAATTACACCAAAAATGTCGCAAATTCAACGTTGCAATGGATAAGGGTTTTTTCTTCTGAAAAAAATATCAATCATTCGACCTCTTACGGTTACACAAAACCTAAAACCACTCCGCATAAACCGAAATCAAGTTATAAATCTTCCACCCGCTCTAATCCTCTGCCAAGTTATAATAAATCTGCGAGACGAAATACCGCGACGACAACCCGTCGATATGGTGAACTTCCACGTCTTAATATGCCTGCACCGCGTTATAGCGCTGCGCCAAAATACAAAGCTGGCACGCCTTATATACCTGCACGTTATATTTATGCAAAACCTCAACGTGGTAAAGCTCCCGTGTTAAATCAGTCGCCACGCTATACGCCAAGTTCTTCAAAATCCTATACCAAAAAAGCAAACCGTTCCTCAAGTAAATCCTATTTTATAAAAAAAGGCGATAGTCTTTATTCGATTGCCTCACGCGTTGGAATTTCCTTTAGAACCCTTTTAAGTATGAACAAACAAATTACCGATGCCAGTAATATTCGTGTTGGCGATATGATTAAAGTTCCTCGGTAGTGTTTAACGGAATTGAAAGCGGTGTTTTTACAATATAGGTTAAGCGTATTACTGCTTGTGAGCTGTATTTTTTTAGCGGCTTGTATAGGTTCTAAAAAATTATTAGAACGCGAGAAGACGGACAGTAAAACTTTATTGTTTAGCCGCAACAAAGGCAATTGTTTGGCGTGTCATGTTATTGAAGATGGGGAGTTGGCAGGAAACATAGGACCTGAATTAAAAAACCTTTCGCAAAAATTTGACACCAAAACGCAGTTACGGGACTTTATTTGGAATGCCAGTGTGTTTAATCCGAAGACCGCTATGCCGCCGTTTGGTAAAAATAAAATTCTAACGATGGAAGAAATTGATTTAATTGTGAATTATTTATGGAAATTATAGACGCATAGTTGATACGTCTATAAGCATGGTGTTTTATTTATCATTGATACCGCGATCGGGACTCACCCACACCGCTTTTTTGCCTTCTTCTTTGAAAAAAGCTTTTGGTAAACCAATACAAGTCACCGCTGCATTCATCATCCAATAAATAATAGGATACCAAATCACCCAAAAATAATATTTGAAAATATTTTTCTCATAGTGAGAATCAATAATCATACTGACGGCAAATTGTAATAAACAAGTTACGCCTAATAATACGCCGCTCCAACCAGGTAAGAGTGTCAGTACAATCAATTGCCTTGGCATCTCCATAATGTGACCAAGCATCCATAAAACAACGGTCAAGAGAATGGAGTATGACCATAAAATACTCACAAGATACTCAATATAAACGGGCCACATGCGACGAGAAGCCCATGAGGTCAATTGCCCCATGTATTTAATCATCACCTCTGCGCCACCTTGCGCCCATCGTAAACGTTGCTGGAATAAACCTGTTAAGGTTTCGGGCATTAAAATCCAACAGAGCGCATGCGGTTCAAAACGTATTTGCCAATGATCGAGTTGTAATTTCCAACTAATATCAATATCTTCGGTAATCATGTCATTTGACCAATAACCGACCTTATGCAGAGCCGATTTTCGAAAGCCTACAATTACCCCAGAGACGGTAAAAATACGCCCATAAACCCGTTGAGCGCGTTTAATTAAACCGATAATTGCTGAAAATTCACAGACTTGAATCCTACCTAATAAAGTACTTCGGGTTCGAATTCTAGGGTTTCCTGTCACCGCTGCCACTCGTGGCCCTGTTACAAAATGATGCATCATCCATGTCACCGCATTTGGCGAGAGCAACGCATCTGCATCAATACAAATTAAAAACTCATGCTTAGAGGCTAAAGAGGCAACATACAGTCCTGTGGCTTTTCCTTGATTATTTTCTAAATTAACCACCCGTAAATGGGGGTATTCTTCGGCTAACTTTAATAAAATTTTGAGGGTATTATCGGTACTGGCATCATTGATGGCAATAATTTCATAGTTAGGGTAATCGAGTTTTTCTAAATAACGAATGGTATCTTCAATACAGCTGGATTCATTATGACAGGGGATTAAAATGGATACAGGCGGGTATTCTTTCAAAATAGGTACATTACTTTCACCGTCCCCCGTGCCACGTTCCCAATGAAAATAATAAATTAATGCCCCTAGCATCCAAATATACGCCATCACCAGTGGGTAAAAAAATGAAAAACTAAAAACAAATCCTATGAGCGTTCCCCAAAAATCGGAGGAGGCTAAAAAAATAAAAAAAGTATCAATATCCGTTTGTAACTGCACATACATTTGCGAGTAGAAATCTTTATCCCCCAGTGTGGCCAGCAAGCGATTAAATTGTGTGTTTATAAATTCCATGTCCATTGTTATTTAACTCCCGTAAGGCGCGGTTTCAAGTGATAGCGTCCGCTTTAGCATTTGTAAGCTTGGTTTATTTTGAAGAAAATCATCAGGGTAATAGCCAAATTGAATCGCCCCTTTTCGCATTAATAAGCGCATTTGTTTTTCAAGAATTTCATCGGGTATTTTTTGAGAAGTGCGCCAATCAACCGCTTGTAGCTCAAAAATAGTTTTTTTAAGTGCCTGAGGATGAATTTTAACCATATCAACTAACGTGGCTAACCATTGCTCGGGGTTATCGGATTTTTCCATATAAGGCATCGCCATTACCGCCGTATAATCATAGTGTTGTAAAAA
>JAGLBU010000256.1 GCA_023146575.1 Methylococcales bacterium | reverse complement strand
CAATTAGGGGGTGCAAAAGAATTAAACTGCACAGCGGTATTAATACAAAAAAATAATCTATGGCAGGTTGTGCCTTTCGTTTAAACTTGGAACTATTATGGGAAAAAATGTTGTTATCATCGGCACACAATGGGGTGACGAAGGTAAAGGAAAATTGGTCGATTTATTAACCGATCAAGTCAAAGCAGTTGTACGTTTTCAAGGTGGGCATAATGCAGGACATACGCTTATTATTGATGGTGAAAAAACCGTACTTCATTTGATTCCATCGGGTATTTTACGAAAAAATGTTGAGTGTTTAATTGGCAATGGTGTTGTTTTGTCAATGGATGCCTTAGTAGAAGAAATTGATATTTTAGAAAAATCAGGCATAGAAGTTCAAAGTCGGCTTAAAATCAGTGAAGCCTGTGCATTAATTTTACCTATCCACATTGCAATAGATCAAGCACGAGAAAAAGCACGCGGCAATAAAGCGATTGGCACAACAGGTCGTGGTATTGGCCCTGCCTATGAAGATAAGGTTGCCCGACGTGGCTTAAGAGCAGGGGATTTACTCGCTCCTGAACGCTTTGCGGAAAAATTAAAAGAATTAATTGATTATCATAACTTTATGTTAGTTAATTATTACCATGTTGACGCGATTGATTTTGAAAGTTCTTTAAAATCAGCTGAAGCATTAGCAAAAATTGTAAAGCCTTTATTAATTGATGTGGGTGAAAAAATTCACGATTATCAACAGCAAGGTGAAAATATCTTGTTTGAAGGCGCGCAAGGGGCATTACTTGATATTGATCATGGTACTTATCCTTATGTCACTTCATCCAATACCACCGCAGGCGGTGCTTCAACTGGTTCAGGGCTTGGGCCATTGCATTTGGATTATGTGTTAGGAATCACCAAAGCTTATTCAACTCGTGTAGGTAATGGGCCTTTTCCAACAGAACTTGATGATGAAAATGGCGAGCATTTAGGCACAAAAGGACAAGAATTTGGAGCGACCACTGGTCGTAAACGCAGAACAGGCTGGTTTGATGCGGTTTCAATGCGAAAATCTGCGCAAATGAATAGTTTAAGTGGTATTTGTTTAACCAAGTTAGATGTTCTTGATGGTCTTAAAACGATTGGTATTTGTGTTGCTTATGAAATTAATGGTAAGCGGACAACCGTAGCGCCTTTAGGGGCTGAAAATTATGCTGCCTGTAAACCTGTAATTGAAAATATGTCAGGCTGGGAAGGGATAACGGCAGGTATTACCGAATTTTCTAAATTACCTGAGAATGCAAAAGCGTATGTTGCTAGACTTGAAGCCTTAATTGGGGTTCAAATTACCATTTTATCAACAGGTGCTGATCGAAATGAGACAATTATTTTACAACAACCTTTTGCTTAAAAGGTGATGGTTAGAGCATGCCTTATTTTATCAACGGTTATGTTGATGGCGTGTGCGCAAGAGGTTGTACCAAAACCGTCTCCGTCTCCTATTCAAAAAACAACAAGATCCGCTGTTAAAAAAGTTATTTTAAAGCAATGGCTCTGGGATGATAATTATCAGCATTGGATTAAAAATGGTAAAATTTTTGATGCAAATGTACGAAAAAAATCATCGGTGGCTTGGGAGCCAAAAGAAGGGGCGATTACTATTGCAGTAGATTCTGTGCGGTTTCCAAATGTATTAGGGAATCAGCGCCAGACATTACTGATGAAGGTTTTTCAATTTACCGATCCTACTGCTTTTGTGATTGCAACACAATCTGCGACAGGTCTAAAGCATTTATTAACCGCCGCTCAAATTGATCCTGCTTGTATTAATGATAAGCATTTTTTTATTCCAGCAGGGCGTGGTGAAAAAATCACGCTTAAAAGGGTAGGGGGTGCGCGTTATCTTGGGATTGTCGTAGGATATGCTAATTTAAGGGGTGCGCGTATTGCACGTTTAATTCCTATCGTTACCCTTAATAAGCGTAAAGTGATTGATGTCAAAAAACATTCACCTTCTATGCTTACCAATGTTTTACGCCCAGCCTCTTTAGCGCTTAAATTATCACTAGGTGCAAACGGTATTACGCATTTAAATATAGATGCAAAATAGGCACTAAGTATTTTTTTCTTTAACCATCTCTACAAACTTATCAAATAATCCGTCAAGGTCTTGAGGGCCAGGGCTTGCTTCTGGGTGTCCTTGAAAGCTAAATGCTGGGCAATCTGTGCGTTCCATTCCTTGCAAACTACCATCAAACAAAGAATGATGCGTTGCGGTTAAATGGTCTGGTAACGTTGATTCATCAACCGTAAATCCATGGTTTTGACTGCTGATAAATACTTTTCCTGATTGTTTTTCTTGGACGGGGTGATTCGCTCCATGATGACCAAATTTCATTTTAATGGTTTTTGCGCCACTGGCTAAGGCTAACAATTGATGGCCTAAACAAATTCCAAATAAAGGGGTTTTAGTTAATAAAATTTCTTTAATCGCGATGATAGCGTAAGTACACGGTTCAGGATCACCTGGGCCATTTGATAAAAAAATACCATCAGGTTTTAAGGCTAAGACTTCGGCAGCAGCTGTGGTTGCAGGAACAACCGTGATACGACATCCTCGATTAACCAATAAGCGCAATATATTGCGTTTAACGCCAAAATCATAGGTCACAATATGTAACTCTAAATTTTTAGGTTGAGTGTACCCTTTGTCTAAATTCCACGTATCTTCTGTCCATTCATAAATTTTAGATGTTGTGACTTCTTTGGCTAAATCTATGCCTTTTAATCCTGAAAATTTAGCTAACTGCTGTTTAGCGGTTTCAATGTTAATTTTTTCACCTGTAACAATACAGCCATTTTGAGCGCCTTTATCACGCAATATACGAGTTAATTGCCGTGTATCAATATCAGCAATCGCGATGATATTATGCTCAATTAGATACTCTGATAAGGTTTTTTCGTTACGCCAATTACTAGCCAGTAAAGGTAAATCTCGGATAACGAGTCCACTTGCAAATACACCAATGGATTCATCATCTTCAGCCGTTGTACCGACATTACCGATATGCGGGTAGGTGAGGGTTACAATTTGACAAGCGTAAGAGGGGTCACTGAGAATTTCTTGATACCCTGTTAAAGCAGTATTAAAAACAACCTCTCCCACAGAACAGCCTTCAGTGCCAATGGATATGCCTTCAAATACTGTGCCATCTTTTAATACCAGCCACGCAGGTTTACTCAAAATTGGTTACCTCAAAAAATGATAAGTGAGAAAATCAATGCTCTCATATGTAGTTAAATACAAGCTTAGATAGACGTTAAATTAAGTATTATTTTTCCATTTAATACTGACCTTAAAACTAGCTTCGCTTTCGACAGAAGAAAAGACCACGCCTGCTTTACCATTAAAGCTAATGGCAAATTCTAAATTAATTTCATCGGGTTTGTCGATATTTTTTAAGGATGACAATAGCGCATTACCGATTGGGGCAATACATTGTACGGCTTCATCAAATCGACGTGGCGCTTGAACGGTTTCATTATTATTCCGCCCAACGCCTCGATGAGTTCCATGCTTTGCCTGAGAAGAGGATTCTGATTCTGCAAATTGCATATAAGCTGTTTCACCGTTGTCGAGTTTGAACGCAATCATATTAGACATTGTATGCTACCAAGGTGTTTTTATTGAAAAGTAAGTAGAGTTCTATTTTACAATAATACGCAAAATAGACAGTAGTGCGCTGAGAGCTAAGACTAAAAAGCCAAGTTTAACGACCCACAGTAGGATTAATTTATAAGCGCCATTTTGTACATAGTCTTCGATAACCACTTGCAAACCTAATATGGCATGATAAAAGGCGACAAGGACAAAACTAACCGCGCATAAACTGTTAAGAGGTTCTGCAATCCATAGCGTAATTTGCGTATAATCCATATCCGCTAATCGGTTAATGAAAGCGACCATCCAAAAGCTCAGAGGAATTAACGCGACTGCGGTTAAACGTTGCATTGACCAGTCAGAGCTGCCTGTTTTAGCCGAACCTAAACCTTGTGCTTTTGATAAAGGCGTTCTTTTTTTCATCATAAATCCTTTTTTTAAAGATAAAGAAGTGAGAACGCTGTCAGTGATACGGACGCGACTAATTCGATCAAAGCATATTTATTCATGGTTTCTTTATCAAAACTGACACCAGCATCCCAAAAAAAATGCCTAATACCATGACAAAAATGAAAGAATAACGCATAAATAAACAGTATTAAAGACAATGAAATCCACGTATTATTAATCAGCGCTTGTAACTGGGAATATTCCTCTACGCCTGAAGCAATCGCACAAAAGCAATAGACAAAAAAAACTAAACCGAGCGCTAAAACCGTGCCTGTGATGCGAT
>JAGLBU010000255.1 GCA_023146575.1 Methylococcales bacterium | reverse complement strand
TCACAAAAACGTGTCTGATCTGCACCTAATAACGCTTGTAACGAACCAAACTCTTCTAATAAATCCTGTGCTAAATCAACCGCACTCTTCCCTTTTGTCCCTGTTCTTAAAAAAATAGCCAACAGTTCGGCATCCGTTAAAGCGTTAGCGCCGCGTTGCAATAGTTTTTCGCGTGGACGATCTTCTGCTGCCCAATCGGTAATCGCCACCGTTAATTTCGTTTAAAGAAAAAGGGCTTGAAACCATAGACGGTTTTTTTAAACCTTGCCATAATAGTGAGACCTTGTGTGATTGTGTTGAGAATTTTTATTAAAAAACATATTTTACTGGCGGTTTGTGGCGGAATTGCGGCGTATAAATCAGCAGAATTAGTCCGATGTTTAATCAAAGAAGGCTGTGAAGTGCGTGTTATTATGACCGCTTCTGCTTGTGAGTTCATCACCCCATTAACCTTTCAAGCGTTATCGGGGCATCCTGTACAAACACAATTACTGGATACCGAACAAGAAAATGCCATGGGACATATTAATCTTGCGCGTTGGGCAGATAACATTATTATAGCCCCTGCGTCTGCTAATATAATTGCAAAATTAGCTCATGGACTTGCCGATGATTTAGTGAGTACGCTGTGTCTTGCCGCTGAATGCCCTGTCTATATTGCCCCTGCAATGAATCAAGCGATGTGGCATAAGCCCGTTACGCAAAATAATATTAACATCTTACGACTGCATGGTTTTACGCTTATTAGTCCTCAAGAAGGCACATTAGCCTGTGGTGAAGTGGGTTGGGGGCGCATGTCAGACCCTAGTAGCATTTGTAAAGTTTTGATAAAATCATCTGCACCGTCTGAACCTTATCTAAAAGACATGCATTTATTAATCAGTGCAGGGCCTACTCGTGAAGCGTTAGACCCTGTTCGTTATATGACTAATCGCAGTTCAGGAAAAATGGGCTATGCTATAGCACAGGCGGGAATTGATGCGGGTGCAAACGTAACCTTAATTAGCGGCCCTGTGAGCTTATCTGCACCGACTGGGGCAACACTCATAATGGTTGAAACCGCGGAAGAAATGTTTCAAGCAGTTGTTTTAGCGGCTAAAAATCATCAAATTTATATTGGTGCTGCTGCCGTTGCCGACTATACTTTCGATGAGTTGCCACAAAAAATAAAAAAACAACAACCGAATTTACAATTAACTTTGTACAAAACAAAAGATATTTTAGCGAGTGTTGCTTTATTACCTCAGCGTCCTTTTGTGGTAGGATTTGCTGCTGAAACCCATGATTTAGTACGTTACGCACAAGAAAAATTAATCGGCAAAAAATTGGATATGATTGCTGCGAACTGGGTAGGGAAAGCCCGTGGTGGTTTTGAAGATGAGCAAAATGCTTTGCAGGTATTTTGGGAAAAAGGTTCGTCTGAATTACCAATGATGAATAAAAAAGACTTAGCGGTTAAATTAATGACGCTAATTTTTGAATGCTACCAAAAAAAGAGACTTTTAAGGGAAAAATAAATTTATTTTTTCAAAGGCTTGGTAAAAATAATACCGCTTGGTTGTTTATTTCTGTTTTAGGCGGTAATGGTATCATCGCCTTCCAAACGGTAAACGCATAAAAAAAGAATTCACCACTTAATGAAATGTTCGCTTTAACAACAATTTATTAAATGATTACGGAAATTTTATTTGGGTATTTTAGCCTAAACCCTATAGCTGAAGTCTTAAAGGATAGAAAAATATTATGATTACCATTTATAACCAAGACCCAATTCGCCAACAAGCATTGACGAATTTTTTAAAGCTCTGCCATGTCAAAATTTACCCCCCGAAGACCACGCTTATCCATGCGGGTGATATTAACGAGACGCTTTATTATATTATTAAAGGTTCGGTATTAGTCGATGCTGAAGATGATGATGGCAAGGAATTAATTTTAGCGTATTTAAACAAAGGCGATTTTATTGGTGAAATGGGAGTTTTTAATGGTGCTGACCCACGACTGGTTAATGTTAAAACCCGATGTGAATGTACCGTTGCAGAAATAACCCATGAACGTATTCGCCACGTTTTGAAAAAAGAATTGCCACAATATGCGGCGGATATTTTATTCATGATTGGGGAGCAAATGGCCGAACGTTTGTATATGACCAGTCGTAATTTTCGTGACTTAGCCTTTATGGACACGAAAGGTCGTATTGCCCGAACCTTGTTGGATTTATGTAAAGAACCTGATGCAATTACCCATCCTGATGGCATGCAGCTTCATATTAGTCGCCAAGAAATCAGCCATATTGTGGGTTGCTCACGTGAAGTGGTTGGGCGCGTTTTAAAAGAACTTGAAGCTAAAAATCTTATCACAGCACATGGTAAAACCATTGTTGTCTTTGGTACTCGCTAAAATTTACGTCATAAATGAGACCTGATAAGCGTTAAGCCCTTATCAGGTTTTTATCTCATTATCACTCCGCTATTCATGAGACACATATTATGTGGTTAAAAGCCTTGCATTTAATTTTTATGGTCACATGGTTTGCAGGAATTTTTTATTTGCCGCGCCTGTTTGTTTATCATGCCATGAGTGAGGATGGCATAAGTCACGAACGTTTTAAAGTCATGGAACGAAAACTTTTTTACGGTATCATGACCCCTGGTATGATTTTAACCCTTATTTTTGGGTTTTGGATGCTGTTTGATTATGCGTGGGCTTTATACGCTTCTATGGGCTGGTTACATGCAAAATTAGCCGTATTAGTCGCTTTACTCATTTACCATTATTATTGCTATCGCTGGTTACAAGATTTTAAACACAATCAAAATCAGCGTTCACATGTTTTTTATCGTTGGATGAATGAAATCCCCGTGTTATTTTTAGTGCTGATTATTATTTTAGCGGTGGTAAAACCTTTTTAAATGATTATTATTCTCTCGCCCTCAAAATCGCAAGATTTTTCAGCCCATCACAATACACAATTTAGTCTCCCTCGGCAATTAGAGCAAAGTACTGAACTTATAAAAATATTAGCACAATTTCCACCTGAAACCATCGCAAAGCTGATGAAAATTAGCGACAAATTAAGTTTTCTTAATTGGCAACGTTTTCAAAATTTTAATCCAGCCTTTTCATTCGACAATGCCAAACAAGCCTTATTAGCTTTTACGGGCGATGTTTATAAAAATATTAAGATTAATGATTATAGCGCTGAGGACTTTAACTTTGCCCAACAACATATGCGTATTTTATCAGGGCTTTACGGAGTATTACGACCTTTGGATTTAATCCAACC
>JAGLBU010000254.1 GCA_023146575.1 Methylococcales bacterium | reverse complement strand
TCAAATGAATATTTTAAAGCCATTAAGCCACGTTTTTTACAGGCAAAAATTTTAACGATTTCTTTTAAAGAAAATAAAGCGGGTGTTTATAAGGTCATCGCTATTTATGCAAAACAGGCACGCGGATTAATGGCCAACTATATCATCAAAAACCGTATTACCGATCACCAAAAACTAAAAAACTTTGCACTTGAAAATTACCGTTTTAACCCACCACTTTCAACCGAGAATGAATGGGTTTTTAGTCGCTAATGGTGCAAAATAAAATCCTTTATCATTTTCATTTTCGATACCCATAGCTTGTGAAAGAAAAATTAGAAACCCTTGTCCAAACTCGAATTCCAACACAATATGGTGAATTCATCCTGCATTATTACAACAACCCTTTAGATCACAAAGAACACCTTGCTTTTGTGAAAGGGAATGTCGCAAACCAAGAAAATATTCCTGTTCGGATTCATTCTGAGTGTTTTACGGGCGATGTTTTAGGTTCACGTCGTTGTGATTGTGGTGCGCAATTAGACATGGCGTTGAAGATTATTGCGCAAGCAGGGCAGGGGGTTTTATTGTATTTACGCCAAGAAGGACGTGGCATTGGCTTATTAAAAAAATTACAAGCCTATAATTTGCAAGATGAAGGGCTAGACACGGTTGATGCTAATTTGCATCTTGGGCATTTAGCCGATGAAAGAGATTATGAAATTGCAGCCCTCATGCTACAAACGCTAGCAGTTAAATCCATTGACCTGATGACCAATAACCCTGAAAAAATAGAAGCCTTAACCCGTTTAGGTATTTGTGTGCATCAACGCATTCCCATCGAAACCCTGATACACACCGATAATGAGGACTATTTAAAAACCAAGGTTGAAAAAATGCGTCATCTTATGGAAATAAAAAAAACCTAAATAAATTTTAAAGCGTTGCTAGACAGGTCTTTAAATGTTCAGCGGTCGTTTCAACTTCCTCGCCCAAATAAGCGGTATGCTCATCGCTTGAAGGCAATTCCATCAAAGTAACCTTTCCTGTTGCTAACGCATTCCAGCCAAGTGCCGGTGGGTTATTTCGCAAGTGTTTGGTGATTAATAAGGTTAAATCGCCTACATGTCTTGAGGGGTGATAACGTAAAATACGATCTTGATGCGCTTCTTGCTGCCGTTCTATCACTTCATCTAGGACTGTTTCTGTATTTATTGAAATAGAAACATCTGGCCATAATAAGCGCTTTAAACGTCCCATTTTCCCCAGAAGATATGAAAACCATTCATTGATTGATAAAGCTTTAAGCTGTATCCACTGATTTTTAAGTTTTGGCACGATAATATTTTTCATTAATAATCCTACACTCGAACGTCCATCATGCAAAGGGGGTTCAATTAAAAATAAACGTTCAATCGTTTCACCTTGTTGATTGAGTTGCTGAGTGACTTCTAGCATAACTCGTCCGCCTAAACATTCCCCGACTAAAACATACGCGCCATGCGGTTGAATTTTTTGCATCGCTTGAATAAAATCTGTCGCCATCTCTTCCACACTATTATACGGTGGATGTTGTCCATCCCATCCGCGTGCACGCAAGCCATAAACGGGACGATCTTTGCCTAATAAATACACCAGCTTGACTAAGTTCATTAACTCGCCTTCCGCCGCCGCCCCCCCTGGAATAATAAATATCGGACTTTTTTTACCGCTTAATTGAAAAGGAACCAGTGGCGACCACGGTTTATTTTTTTCAGTCGAGCGCGTTTCATAATCATCAATACATTGCGCTAAGGATGCAATGGTTGGATTTTCAAACAAGCGTACCAAAGGTAATTTTATCTGGAAGGTTTTTTGTAATTGTGCGATTAATTGTGCGGCAATTAACGAATGCCCCCCCATCGCAAAAAAATCATCGTGTACATTAATATTACACGCATTCATTGCCTCATTCGGTGAATCAAGCCCTAATAATTCAATCCAAATTCGAGCGAGAATTTCCTCAGTTATGGTTTCAGGGGGTGTTTGTGCAGTTTCTGAATTTAAAATTTCAATACGATCAGGGGAGGGTAACGCTTTTTTATCCACCTTACCATTCGGTGTAATTGGTAAAGCCTCTAAAAAAATAATCTGCGCAGGGACCATATAATCAGGCAAGGTCTTTTTTAACCACTGTTGTAGATCACTAACAGCAGGTTTTTCCATGTTATCAATCGTAATATAGGCTAATAAACGTTTATCGTGTTCTTTTTCATGCAATAAAACCACTGCTTCTTTGACAGAAGAATAAAGACACAAGCGCTGTTCTATTTCGCCTAATTCAATCCGAAACCCTCGAAGTTTTACTTGATTATCAATTCGTCCTAAATAATCTAATTGCCCATCTGCTGACCATTGGGCTAAATCACCTGTACGGTAAACTCGGGTTGTTTTTCCTAGAATATCGATCTCAATAAATTTTTCAGCCGTGAGGTCATCACGATTTAAATACCCACGCGCAAGTCCTTCACCACTAATGCACAATTCACCCGCTGTTTCAGGGGGAAGTAACCGTTGTCTGCTATCTAAAACATAGATTCCAGTATTCAAGATGGGTTGACCAATGTAAATTTTTTGGGTATCAATTGGTTCAAATTGAAAAATACTCGCGACTACCGTGGCTTCTGTTGGTCCATAGGTATTCAATAAAACAGGATAAGAACCAAAATGATCCAACCAAACTCGAATGCTATGCGCTGAAACCGCTTCACCCCCAATAATGACTAATCGAACTGATTCAGGCCAGGTATTTTTGAGAATTTCAGCATCGGTTAATAAATTTTGCCAATAAGCCGTTGGTAAATCCAATATCGTTATTTTTTGTTGATGACATTGGCTTAAGAAATGTTCACTGGAACGAATCATCTCATCAGTCCGTAACACCAAAGTAGCACCTTGCAATAAGGTGGTATAAATTTCTTCAATGGCGGCATCAAAACTCACCGATGCAAACTGCAACATTCGGTCTTTGTCATTAATGTCATAGCGTTCAATAGACGAGTGTACAAAATTACTCAAGGCCAAATGCTCAATCATAACGCCTTTCGGTTTTCCCGTAGAACCTGAGGTATAAATAACATAGGCCAAATCATGCTCATTCAGCGTAACATTTATATTTTCAGTCGAGGAATCATCATAAACATCGCTGTCTAAACAAATAACCTCACAAGCCAATTCATTCGTTGATAATTGTGCTTGTAAATGCGT
>JAGLBU010000253.1 GCA_023146575.1 Methylococcales bacterium | reverse complement strand
TAATTAGGATCAATCGGCACATAGGCTGCCCCAATTTTTAAAATAGCTAATAAGCCAATAATCATTGTTGGCGAACGCTCAACCGAAATGGCGATTAATGCATTTCCTGCAATTAAAGTCTTATTTTCAGGTGTTTTTAACCCTTTTAAATAATGTGCTAATTGATTGGCCTGTTGATTTAATTGCTGGTAGGTTAACGATTTTTCTTCAAAAACAAGTGCTATTTTATCAGGCGTGGCATCTACTTGTTTCTCAAACAAAGGCACAACATGATTCGCATTGGCAAAATTTTTATAGGTCGTATTCCAAGCTTGTATTTGTGCCGTTTCAGCCTTTGTTGTTAAGGGTAGCTGACTAATTGGTAATTGATTATTGTCTAAAATAATCTCTAATAGTGTAAACAAACGTGCTTGCAAGGCACGAATATCATTTGCGTTGAAATAACGTAAATTATAAATAAAATCAAATTTGACATCATCGTCTTGATGAAAGTCTTGTATATAAATTGACAGAGGACTTTGTTCCCAGAGATTGGGTAATAAAGTAGTTTCACTCTGAATATCACCAAATACAGCCTCTGAATCAAAACGCAAATATGAAATACTGATGTCAAACAATGAGGCATTATGATCGCCTTGATTAACCACTCGACTAATTTCACTGCTAGGGAATGGCTGGTGTGCAAAATCTTCTTTAAGGGAATGATCTATTTTTTGAAGTAAATCCTTAAAACTCAGGTCTTGCCCAAACTCAAACCATGCAGGGTTAATTAAGGTAAAAAGCCCTGCGGTTTGTTTAAAATTTTCTTGTGAGCGGTTTAAGGTTGGTACGCCAATTGTAAAATCATCACGTTGTTCTGTCCTTGTAAAATAGATGTAACAAGTCGCTAATAAAACTTTAAAAAAAGTGGTTTTATAGTGCTTTCCTAATTGATGTAATTGTTGATACAACGGACGTGGCATCGTAAAACTGGTTAGCTCACTGCCTATAAAATCATCGTTTGAATTTAAATGATAGCGTGGATTAAAAAGTGGTTTTGGCGCACTACTGTATTTTTTGAGCCAATAATCACGCTGAGTTTCTAAGGGTTGTGAATCATCAAAGTCAATGAAATTAGTATAAGAATAACTGCCTAAGTCAGGCGCTTTTGAGCAAACTAATTGCGTATAAATTGACGCTAATGATCGCGTTAATAAGGTGTTGGTAAAGCCATCGGTAATTAAATGATGATATTGCATTAACGCGTAATAGCATCCTTGCTCTATTTTGATTAAATCAACCCGAAACAATAAGCTCTCTGTCAGCTTAAATGCTTCATTTGAACGGGATAGCATCCATTCAGAGGCAACAACAGTATCAGAATCTTTTTTATCACTAAAGTCCCATAACGGCACCTTAATATCAATATCCAACGCATAATATTGTTGCGGAATACCCGTCTCACCTTCTTCTATCTTCAGTCGCAAAGTGTCATGCTTTTCAATTAAGACATTAACCGATTTTTCAAATAAATCAGGGTTTATTTCGCCTGATAATTTAAGAGCACGTGTACGATTGTAAAGTGGAATTGAATCATGCAAAATTTGATCAAACCAAATTTCACGCTGAGGGGATGTCAGAGGAAATGTTTTTTGTGTCATATCAGCAAAAGAGTTTTTAAAATAAAGGATGCTACCATACTAGAAGAAATTATGTTAAGGCTATGTAATATTTGTTAAATAGTTGAACTCTATTGGCTGTTCCACTAAAGCCACCATTCATTTTATGCGTTATTATTTTAACAATATGCTTTTCAGCACCTTCATCAGCAATCAAATTAAGCTCAGTATTATTCCAATACCACGCCGCTGAAAAAAGGGCGTATTTTTCAGCCATTAAGTCGGGCTGTGCAAGCATATCTTCCTCAACCTTGTCATTAAAAGCCTTGTAGTTTGATTTGCCGCGCAGTTGAATATAGCCCCGACCACGATAAAGATAGCCCTCACCTGTCGCTTCATTGCCATTTCCCAACCGCCCTGCATAAACTCTCGCGCCAATTTTTTCAGGCTGATGGGCGTATTTTTTAGCTAAATTTCTTCGAAAATATTTTTTAAAAGCTCGTCTTAATTGAATTGCAGAATAATTGAGGTTTTCTTCGGTCACCGAAAAGCCAGCACTTTCATAATCACATTGACTTAAAAAATGGGCTAATCGAAGGGCGGTGTTGATTTCAAAAGCCTCAATGCAGGCTGGGATTTGATTAAAAACGGACTCAGGTAAACATGCTTTTAAGGGTTCTAAAGAGACAGAATTTGATGAAGTCATAGGTTTATACCTTATTTCAATAGTATTTAATGTATTAGTTTACGCTAAAATATAGCAAATAATGTAAACCTTAATAGAGTTAATTTAGGTCTTAAAAATGTCATACAGTGATTTCACACCCTTAAAAAAGTAAAAAAAGAGCTTAGTATCACCTTAATTGAAACTGAAGACTTATTTGCTCATATTGAAGAAAATAAAATTAGTGACTATTTATCAACTACCTTACGTTACAACCTTCCTGTCAAGTCCCGATAGGTCATA
>JAGLBU010000252.1 GCA_023146575.1 Methylococcales bacterium | reverse complement strand
AATGAGCCACTTAAATCCATAAACCCCATATGCAGGCGTGCAGGTGCTTTCACCGATACTTTTCTAGTCAAGTAATTACCTAAAGTAGTTGAAAAAATACCAAAAAGTATACAGTAAGCCTTTCAGTGTTGGTGTTAATTTTTAGCCCTTGCTTGGCCACTATTTTTTTAAATTTTCGCGTATAATAAGGGTTCTTTTCCTTATATTTTACTGAGATTATTTATGCGTCAACCGCGTTTAGCTTGGGCAATTACAGGCTCTGGTCATTATATTGAAGCGTGCTTAGAACTGGTGTTAACCTTAAAAGAGGTGGATCTTTATATCAGTCAGGCAGGGGAAGAAGTGCTTAAAATGTATGGCATTGATCTTAAAAAACTCAGCCAGACGCATGCCGTTTATCGTGATAAAGCCCGTTCTGCCCCACCTGTTGGCTTATTTTATAAAAATTATTATCACACCTTTATTATGGCACCGACCACATCGAATACGATTGCAAAATGTGTGCTGGGGATTGCCGATTCCTTGGTGACTAATTTATACGCCCAAGCTGGGAAATGCCGCATTCCAAGCATTGTTTACCCTTGCGATATTGCCCCTGAAATGGAAACCACTGCCCCCAGTGGTACGTTTATGGTTTATCCACGTAAAATTGAATTAGAGGCGACTGAAAAAATTCGAACTTTTGAATATACCACCGTGGTGGAGAGTGTTGATGAGTTAGCTGAAAAAATTAATTTTCGGTTAAATTTGTTACAAGGATAAATTATAATGCCACAAAATGTACAACAGGCAGATTTTGATGAAGTTTTAAGGAAACCATCCTCAAATAAAACCCAAGCAAAACGTTTTTTAGCTCAGTATTCAGTGCCTTATAGGGTTGAAAACATTACTTTGCCTAATAAATTTGAATTAAAAATAAATAAAAAGAAAAAATCTATTCGTTTAATTGATAGAACCGATTCTGAAAATCCAAGAATTGCGTATGCGGTGGATATTGAAGTAACGAATGAAACCATCCATCATAAAAGTTGTACGCAGGTGATTGTGTGGGCAAGCCCTCGTAATGAAGAATTATTAATTGGTTTTCCACGAAAAATATTTAATCACTTGTTACAGTCTTATGTCATTATGATTACCGATAAGCAACAAACCCCTGACGGTAAACGCTTTTGGGAACGGCGTATTATTCAGGCGTTAGACGATGAGCATTATGTGTATTTTTGCACTAAAAATAAGGCTGAGACAGATTTACAAAGAATTTTTAAGGAAGACGATTTTTTTGAAATTTTTGAACCTATGGGCTGGGGTAATGATAAGCAACATCAACACAAATTATTTGTGATTAGTTTGACGGAATTATAGTCTTTTTTAAAAATGGAAATAGAGTAGAAATGACCGAAAAAATTCTTTTTTTAACAGGGAAACTGGCCGAAAAACAACTGCGACAAATTTTGGAGGGGATGCAACCTGAGTTTGATTATCACATTCATCAATTGGGCTTAAAAGTTGCGGCGTTAATGACGGCTGATATGATTGCACGGCGTTTAAAAGACACTTTTGGGGCGGATAAAATTTTAGTCGCGGGGCGTTGTCGGGGGGATTTAAAAGCCTTATCGAAAAAAATTGGTATTCCTGTCGAGCGAGGGCCTAATGAGTTAAAAGATTTGCCTATTTTTTTCGGTAAGCAAGCGCATAAAATAGATTTAAGTCATTATAAAGTTAAGATTTTTGCTGAAATTGTGGATGCGCCGAATATGACAGTGGAGGCGGTGATTG
>JAGLBU010000251.1 GCA_023146575.1 Methylococcales bacterium | reverse complement strand
GCATTTTATTATCAGTCCCAAGGGGCAAATATCATTGATATAGGCTGTTTACCTGATACGCCTTTTCCTTTGCTGGAAGAAATGATTGCAACGCTAAAGTCAGAAGGTTTTAGCGTCAGTATTGATTCTTTAGAGACCGATGATTTACTCCGTGGCAGCAAAGCGGGCGCAGATTATATGCTCAGTTTAACCAATGAAACGTTGTGGGTCGCGGATGAAGTCGCCAGTACGCCAATTTTAATTCCAGCACAGCATGGCGATTTAAGCAGTTTAGATAAAGCAGTTGAAACTTTGCAACAACGGGGTCACAAGTTTATTGTTGATCCGATTTTAGACCCAATTCATTTTGGTTTTACCGAGTCTATTGTACGCTATCATCAATTTCGGCAAAAATACCCGAATATTGAGATGATGTTAGGCGTTGGGAATATTACCGAATTAACTCATGCCGATACGGGGGGGATGAATGCGTTATTAATGGGAATTTGTTCAGAACTAAATATCAACCATATTTTAGCCACGCAAGTGAGTGATCATGCTAGTTTTGCGGTGAAAGAAGCCGATGTTGCACGCCGCATTATGTTTGCCGCTCACGAAAATAATACCCTGCCAAAACATATTGACTCAGGCTTAATGAGTCTGCACGAAACCACGCCCTTTCCGTATCAGTTAAGCGAAATAAAAGAATTGGCGGCTCAAGTGAAAGACCCCAGTTATCGAATCCAAGTCAGTCAAGAAGGCGTACATATTTATAATCGTGATGGTTTTAATAGTGCCACCGACCCTTTTGATTTATATCCAAAATTAAACCTAGAGCAAGACGGCGGACACAGTTTTTATTTAGGGGTGGAATTAGCCCGCGCGCAAATCGCCCATCAATTAGGCAAACGGTTTACGCAAGACGAAGCGCTACTGTGGGGCTGTGCTACCCAAACAAGCGACAGCGATATTGACCTTCACAGCTTTAAACCGAAAGGCAGTACCTTTAATTAAACTTGGTATTTTTCAATAGTTTGTAAATCCGCTAATGCCTGTTTGATTTTGGCATTTATCTCATCATTTAAGTCACTATTTTTGTAAATTTTATCCAGCAAACCTTCTTTAACTAACACTTCTTTGATCCAACGTTTGCTAAAACGATAGTTATTAGGAATGTTGGCGGTTTCGCCTGTTTCAGGGTTACGAATACTGCTGGTATCTGAATGTTCAGGCGCTTCTTCAGGGTTTGAGTCTTCTTCTGTCTCAACTTGAGAAACGTCATCACTTGAGGCTGACTTTTGTGATGATTTTTTACCCTCTTTTAGAACCGAAAAAATGGTATAAGCGACAAAAACAATGGTTAAAATATAAACAATTTCGGACATAACGCGACCCTCTTAAAAGATAATGATTGTGAACAACAGGGAAATTTTATTTTTTATAACCTGTTATATAGGTACTCAAACGTTTGTAAATATACCAGATGCGCTAAGGATAGGTAAACTATAAAAATTTATTCATTCCCAACTGGATTTTTATCCCCAATTTCCATAAAGAATTTTCGCCGCTGAGTCTCATCAAGTTGTCGAGTAACCTCTATTTTTGCCAAATCAATTAAGGCTTGTGGCTTAACGGGATAGTTCCACAATCGAGCGCTTCCATCTTCTGAGGCGGTTAAAATTTTCTCACCTGAAAAGTTAAAGCGTGCATTTAAAATTGTTTTACTGTGACCTCTAAGGCTGACCTGTTCCTCCCCTTTTAAATTCCACAATTTAGCGGTACTATCTTCTGAACTGGTTAATATTTTATCGCCACGCGGGTTAAACATAATATTAACCACCCCACCTTCATGCCCTTTTAAGGTTGCTAATTCTTTTCCTGTTAAATCCCAAAGTTTTGCGGTTTTATCATTAGAGCAGGTTAATATCTTATCGCCTTCAGGATTAAAAATAGCTTTGTAAACCCAATGTTTATGCCGCTTAAATACCGCTAATTCTTTTCCTGTTAAATCCCAAAGCCTTGCACTTGCGTCATCGGAGGCGGTTAAAATTTTCTTGCCATCAGGGCTAAAAACGGCTGAACCAACATATTTTTCATGCCCCTCAAAGCTTGCTAATTCCGTCCCTGTTAAATCCCATAATTTTGCGGTTTTATCAACGGACGCGGTTAAGACTCTATCCCCTATTTTATTAAAAATAGCACTCACGACCGCCTCATTATGACCGTTAAAGGTTACTAAAACCTCACCTTCTTTATTCCATAATTTTGCGGTTTTATCTGCGGAACTGGTTAAAATACGATCACCTTTGGGGCTAAAAATAATGCTTTGTAATTTTGCATTATGTCCAATAAAGGTCACTAAATTTTGACCTGATAACGCCCATAATTTTGCCGTGCCATCGCCTGAGGCGGTTAATACTTGTGTGCCTGATGGATTAAAAATGGCCTGAATAACGTTTTTATCATGGCCTTTAAAAGTAGAGACAAGATCCCCTGATAAATTCCATAATTTAGCGGTTTTATCGTTTGAAGCGGTTAAAATGCGGGTGTCACTTGGGTTAAATCGCGCGCTAAAAACAGTATCGTGATGGCCTTTAAATTTAATCATGTCGTCACGGATTAAATTCCAAAGTTTGATACTTTTATCAACGGAAGCCGTCAAAATACGCGTAGAATCAGGGTTAAATCTTGCCGTTGATAACGCGGACGTATGACTCTTAAAACTACCTATTCGATGACCGTTTACGTTCCATAAAATTGCGGTTCCATCAACAGAGCCTGTTAACAGTAACTCACCTGTCAAATTAAATTCAGCATAGGTAATCCGACGTTTATGGCCTCTAAAAGCCGATATTTCTTCCCCTTTTAAGTTCCATAATTTTGCGGTGGCATCATCTGAAATAGTCACAACTTTATTATTATCGGGATTAAAAAAAGCATTTCGTACTTTCCCTTGATGACCTTTATAGAGCGCGAGTTGAGTCCCCTTTAAATCCCATAATCGAGCGCTTCCATCCCACGATGCGGTTAATATTCGATTGCCTTGACGATTAAATCGCGCTACAGCAACTTTGCCTTGATGACCTTTGAAGGTCGTCAATACGTGTCCTGAAAGATTCCAGAGCTTTGCGGTATTATCCCCTGAGGCGGTTAATACATGTGTTCCTTCTGAATTAAAATAGGCGCTTTTTACCCAACCTTGATGCCCCCTAAAGGTGATTAATATTTTCCCTGAAAGATTCCATAATTTTGCGGTGTTATCATCGGAAGCGGTTAAGACTCTATCACCTGTTGCATTAAACTTAGCACTTACAACGGCCGCCTCGTGACCTTTAAAATCTGCTAAGAGTGTTCCGTTTAAATTCCATAATTTTGCTTTTTTATCATCGGATGCAGTTAAAAATTGAGTGCCTGTTTTATTAAATTTGATGGTGTTAATCGGTTGATTTTTATGGGCGTTAAAATGATTCAGTAATTTTCCCTTGTCATTAACCAAATAAACCGCTCCATTTTCCAAGGCAACCACGATTATTTTTCCTGAAGGACTATAAACTGCGGTGGTTACGATAGCGTCATACTTTATATGTAGGCGTTCTTTATTACGAATACGGGCATTATAAAGTGAGGTATATGCTTGATGAACATAGGGCCTATCTGGGTTATCAATATCCTGAGGTAAAGCATTTAACGACAATAACATGGCTGTTACATCATCCCCTTTTCGAATTTGCTGTTGTGCTAAATCGGCTAAAAATAATGACTGTGTTTTTAAACCTTTTTGCGTAATTTTTTTTGCATTTTGTAACTGTTTATACGCAAAAACACTGCTATATGTAGCGATAATGAGTAGTAATAATCCAACCAATATAAAGGTTGTTTGACGTTTTGCACGTTGTTCTTGCCGTTCAATAACGATTGCACGGCAGGCATCTAAAAACTGATAATCTAAAGGGGTTAAGTTTTTATTGGTTGCCCATACTAAGGCGGTTTTTAAGGTGTCTCCACGTAGTAATAGAGATTGGTCTTGCCGTTCTGATTTTTCCCAGCTGATTAATGTTTGGGAGTAGGGGCGGAGTTTACTGAGTTCCAACTCAACCCATTCAGCGCTAAAAATTTTAGCGTATAAGCGATTATAAACATATAGTTTTGCTTTGCGTTTTACGACTATCCCTGTCAAACGTAAAACCATCTGAGGGTAGCTGTCTTCGGCTTTTATGCTTTTCTGAATAATGATTTGCTGATAAACACCGAGTAATTCTGCTGCGAATACTTCATCTGCTCTTATTCGATCGCTGATGGTTTTAAAATGCTGCGGAACATCTTGCGGCTCCCAATTTTCAATAACATTTTTTTGAATTAAGGGTTGAATATCTTTTGTATCAGTAATATTAGCGGCAGCGATTAATTTGCAAATTTTTTGAGTTAAAAAAGGTTGACCGCCTGTCCAAATTAAAATTTCAGCTAATAACGCTTTAATAGTTGCTTTATCGCCTGTAAAGTCTCGCCCTAACGCTTCAGCAGCGGATAATTTAAAGCCTGTTAACTCCACAGCTCGCCCAATATTAAATGGCGTTCTGGCTTTATCACCAATTAAATCAGAGGGAGTTGCCACCCCAAAAATCGCAAAAGTAATACGCTTATAAGCAGGTCTTTCTTGACGAGTATTAAAGCAGGCTCGAATCAGGGCAAAAAAATCTTCTTTAAAAGGCAGTGATAAAATACTGTCAATTTCATCAATAAAAATAACAATCGGGCGCTCAAGCGGCAGTAAAATCGTCTCAATAAATTTACCAAAGCGTTGTAAAGGCGAGAGTAAATGATATTGTTCCCACCAATCGTTTAAATCAAATAAGCCCTCTAAAAATATGTTTAGGGTTTCCAGTCCATTGACTAACGTGTCGAGTAAGCCTGCATACCATTCTTCATCGGTAATATTGACACTACCAATTTCAGTAATATCCACCCCTAAGCAAATAAAACCGTCCTGTGTTTCCATACGTTGCATGGTTTTAATGCGTAAACTTGATTTTCCCATTTGTCGTGAATTTAAAACATAACAAAACTCGCCTGATTTTAACCCTTGATACAGTTCCTCATCCGCTGGGCGATAGACGTAAGAAGGCGAATCAGGCGGCAAAGTACCGCCTACATGGTATATGTTCATAAAGAATTAAGCTGGAAATAGGAAAGAGAAATATTGGCGAGTTTTCCATCATAAACACCCACCGCTATTTTTTTGGAGCATTCTACTTCATTCTTACGTTACAATGCGAGATAATCGAAAAGATTCCTAATCCTAATTTTATGCGCGTCTTAACCACCATAAAACCCTATGCTAAGTGTCAAAAATTTATTTTGTGAGCGTGATGAGCGTGTTTTATTTAACCAACTTCATTTTGAATTAAAAACGGGGGAGGTTTTACAAATTGAAGGACAAAATGGCAGTGGTAAAACGACCTTATTGCGAATTTTAGCAGGGCTTTCGGATGCTTATGAAGGCGATATTCTTTGGAAAAAAACGCCTTTGAATGAAGCACGAGCGCCCTATTATCAGGCGATGCTGTATGTTGGACATTTAGCGGGGGTTAAAGGTACGCTAACCCCTGAAGAAAATTTAGAATGGATGATACAACTCGCGCCTCATTTAAATAAACTTTCCATTTTTGAAGCCTTAAAAAAAGTCGGGCTTTATGGTTTTGAAGATGTGCCTTGCCACAGTTTATCGGCAGGACAACAACGCCGTGTTGGCTTGGCGCGTTTATATTTAAGCACGGCTCCGTTGTGGATTTTAGATGAACCGTTCACGGCTTTAGACAAACAAGGCGTTGCCGAAAAAGAGGCTTTAATTGCCACTCACGTGCAAACAAAGGGGGCTGTCATTCTTACCACTCATCATGAGCTTAACATTCCCAATATCAACGTCCGTCATCTTAATCTTGATGCGTTAAAAATAAACCTATGAACTTTTTTTTTGCGGCCATTAAACGTGATTTGCGCCTAAGCTTTCGACATCGAAACGACATCGTTAACCCATTGGCTTTTTTCCTTATGGTGGCGGTAATGTTTCCATTAGGGGTCAGTCCTGAGCCAAAATTTTTAGCCGAAGTTGCTCCTGGGGTTATTTGGGTAGCGGCATTACTTGCCAGTTTATTATCGGTTGATGGTATTTTTCGCAGTGATTTTGATGATGGCTCATTAGAACAAATGCTCCTTAGCCCACAGCCACTTATTTTATTAGTGCTGGCTAAAGTTTTCAGTCATTGGTTGGTGAGTGGTTTTTTTTTAGCGCTTATGTCGCCATTATTAGCTTTGATGCTGTTTTTACCCTCAGAAGGTGTATTGGCATTAATGATAAGTTTATTACTTGGCACACCCACCTTAAGCTTAATTGGTGCAATCGGTGCGGCGCTTACCGTAGGGCTTCGTAAAGGCGGTGTGCTTATTTCATTGCTGATTTTACCGCTTTACATTCCTTTACTTATTTTTGGTGCTGCCACGGTACAAGCAGCAGCGATGGGAATGCCGACCGCAGGTTATTTTGCTATTCTAGGGGCTATTTTAGTGATTAGTATTATGTTGACCCCAATTGCAATTGTCGCCGCCTTAAAAATCAGTATTCGAGGGTAATCAACACCATTTTTGCTGTAATTTCTCTCGGTTTAATGCCAGCCACTGTATCGCAATAATCGGAATCCCTGATTTAATTTTACCTTGCTCTAACAATTGAAACACTTCATTAAAGGATTTAGTGGTGACTAAAATATCTTCGGACTCCTCCTCTAAACCAAACACGCCACCAATATTTTCGCTATTAACCTTGCCACAATACAAGGTTAATAATTCAGAAGCGCCTCCTGGAGAGGTATAAAATTCGTTGATTAACATCAATTCTTCAATTTCACAACCTGCCTCCTCAAACGCCTCTCGCCGTGCGACCTCTTCTTTAGATTCACCTGCTTCAATGCCGCCTGCAACGATTTCTAACAACCACGGACAAGGTTTATGCACCAAAGGGCCGACGCGAAATTGCTCTAATAACACCACCTCATCACGATTTGGATCGTATAAAATCACCCCGACACAATCATTGCGGCGGAACAATTCGCGCTCTATCGGTTGACTCCAGCCACCTTTAAATAAAGTATGCTGTAATTTATACGATTCTAGTTTAAAAAAACCGTCGTAAATCGAACTTTTTTCAAGTATTTTATAGTCTTTTTTCATGGTTAAAACTAAGCTTCTTCGGTTGCACGAACATCGAATTCAATTTTCCAACTACTCTTATCACGTTGAGAAACCGCATGTAATTCAAGCGTTCCAACTTCGGTGACTACCGAGCGTAAATGAACAGGAATCACTTCCCCTGCTTGATGATTATCTTCTGATAAGGTGATTTCAATTTCATCCAGTTCTTCTAATTCCTCATCTGTCCAATAATCCAAACGGGTACCAACAATATCATCACGGCGAATGGTGGAGCTAAAAAAACGAAAACGTACCGATTCGCCAATCACCAAACCAAATTCATCATCAGGCAAGGTAACTTCCGTGCCTTCTTCCATCCCAAAAGGTGCAATACAAAGCGTTTGAATTTCAGGCGGCATTCCAGGGATGGCAGGCATAGCGCTTTCAATTCCAACATAATAAGAAGCGGCGGTACCACCTTTAATACGAACGCCTTTCCCTTTGCGGACAAAACCATAATACGCCGCACCTCGTGCAACCGCTAAATCTAAATCTGCGCCTTGTAGTAGCCGTGCTTCTGGAGCATTTTCAGACACCAGCCACGTATTTAAAATCCCCATCAAGCGTTCTGATAACACTTTAGCTTTAAAGACACCGCCATTTAATAATACTGCCGTTGGGTGTAAAAAACTCGCCTCTTCAGGTTGAGATACTGCCTCTAAATCATCAATTGCAGACCGTTGTTTGGCTAAAAAAGCCGCTAAATGTCGTGGAATCCCTGCATCTTGTGCATAAGGCAGGCCTGTGGTTCTTAAACCTGAACGAGGACGAACCATAGGACGTACATCGGCTTTAACTTTTGGTAAAAAACCTTCAATTAAAACTTGATTAACGTCATCACGGGTGAGTTCACTGCGTACTGTCCCTCCCATTAAGGAAGAGCCACGGCTGGCAATCACCAAAGGAATGGTCTCAACATCTTCTTCTTTAAAAAACCGTTCTTTGGCATCTCTGCAACTGTGGGTTAAGGCTTGAACTTGCCATGGTTGTAAGCGTGTTCCCTCTTTTTCAATTTTTGCCTTAATGGTATAAGCTAACGCTAAATCCATGTTATCGCCACCTAGCAAAATATGATCGCCGACGGCCACACGGGTTAATTCTAAATTACCCTCTTGCTCTGTCACCGCAATCAAGGATAAATCGGTGGTACCACCACCAACATCAATGACCAAAATAATATCACCAATATTTACATGGTTTCGCCAATCGCCTTCGCTGTTTTCAATCCAACTGTATAAAGCCGATTGCGGCTCTTCGAGTAAAATAGCTTGATCTAAACCCACTTTTCGCGCCGCTTCAACGGTTAATTCACGCGCGGAAGGGTCAAAAGAGGCTGGAACAGTAATCGTAAGATTTTGTTGTGACAAGGGTGAATTAGGATGTTGCGATTTCCACGCTTGTTCAATGTGTTCTAAATAAGCAACCGTTGCCTGAAAAGGCGAAATTCGTTCAATTTCATCAGGCGATTCCGCAGGTAAAATCGGTTGTTTACAATCAATGCCTGCATGACAAAGCCAACTTTTAGCACTGGAGACTAATCGAATTGGGGTTTTAGCGCCCATATTACGGGCAATTTCACCGACTAAATTTTCAGGGTTTTCCGACCATGGAAGCGCTTTATCGCCTTCACTCATTTCAGCTTCATGGGCTAAATACATAAAAGAAGGCAATTGATTTTTATCCGC
>JAGLBU010000250.1 GCA_023146575.1 Methylococcales bacterium | reverse complement strand
GGTGTTTCAGCTACGTTTAATATTTCATCATCCATTATTTGCTCTTCTTCTACTGCTTCCACGTTTTTTTCTATCTCAGTTTCTGTTATTTTTTCGTCTGCCATTTCAGTCTTTGGCTTGGCTTCCTCTTCTTTTTTAGCATGACCAAATAAACCTTTCATTTTCATAGCTCAACCTCAGCAGCGGCTAAAATATTGACATTGTAACCAATGGTTAATTTTGGTAAACGGGTTTCGGACACTTGCCAGCCTCGGTGGATAAGCTCCCCAGAAAAAGGTGCGTCGCCCACCACATTTCCCGTTAAACGTACTTTAGCGGCATCAAAACCTTGCTGTAGCGTTAATTTTTCCCCTTCTTCTTCTTTACGAACATGGCTTAAATTAAAATGCTCATTCATTACTTTATTACAGCCCTCATGCACTACACGCGCGGCAATACCCACATCCGCATCGCTATAAGCGGTTAATTCTTCTTTAATAAAATCAATAAAACGGGCTTCTTTTTGAAATAAGCCTAAAAGTTGTAAGGCGGCATCGCTGGTTGTCTCTTTTAACACCACAGGTTCGGGGGTAGGGGCTTCAATGATTTTTTCTACCTCCACTACTTTTTCAACTTCAACAATTCGATCAACAGGAATTTCTTTCACAATGACTTCAGGCGTAACAGAGACGGCCATTTGTTTTCCAGAGCGGCTTAACGAAAATGCCCAGAAAAAAAGCACCATAATCAGTAACAGCGCTAATAAAGCGACTATCCCTAAAAGGCAAACGTGCCATAGATCAAACGTTGTCGGCTTTAGCGCCAAATCAATGGCATAATTTGTATTATTCATGATTATTTTCCAGCTTTTTTAGAGGCTTCTCTAAACATTAATTCTTGTAACAGCTTACGTGTTGTTTGAATACGCATTTTTTTCAAATGTCGATCAGCAATGATTTCAGGGACTTTTACCTCTATATAAACGGTGCGCATTTTGCCTAGAACTGGCTCACATTGTTTTATAATTTTACCCGTAGCCTTACGACTTTCAATTTTTTTATAATCTGGTTTTTGCATTTCTTTAATCACGCACTTTTTATATTCTAGTTGCGATGATTGAATTTTTTTCATTACCTCAGGGGTTAATGAGGTTGCATTCCAAACGCTTTTAGATTCAGCCGCGGTTATAAAACTTGAATACATTAATAAAGATAAAATGATTATTTTTTTATTTATCATAATGTTTGTTCTCACTCGCCTTGTGGCGTTACAAATTTAGCGAAGGGTGTAAATTTATCATTATTATGTTGATTACAAGCTATAAATTCATAATTTTTACCCTCAATGGTTTTGGCAATATTTTTTAAATTGCCTTTACGTCGGCATCGTGTGCCTTTTGTCGTGGCGGCCTGACATCGGTTTATCGACGTAGCCCCCTTACTCTTAGGTTTTGATTTAATGCTCGACTTAAAAGGTTTCTTCGTTTTAGTCACCATTTTTTGTTTTTCAACCTTAACATTTAGCTCAACCATTGCTGAGGCTTTTTTCTTTGGTTTTTTTTCTGGTGTAGATATAACGGCTTCAACACGAACAGGTGATTTTAGTGGTGTTTTTTCAGAGGCTATTACCGTTGTTTTTTCAACTTTATTAGTAATAATTTTTTGAGGTTCGAGTTTTGGTTGAAGTTCAGGTTTTAATTGAGCTTCTTTAGCCGTTTCAACTGGTTTCTCAGAGGATTTTTTAATTTTTTCGCTAACTTCTTTATTTTTTTGTTTAATTAAATAGGCATCAACACCGCTACGATCATCAACCTTTTGTTGTTGTTTTTTTAAGTAGCGTTCTGTACCAGTGAGTTTATCTTCTATAGTCTGCTCCGCCTTTTGTTGTGCCATTTCATCATCGGTAAAGTGCGTTGGCACCCTATTTTTGGAGTCTTCTGTCGATTTTAGTCCAATACGACTAAGAATCTTGTCTAAAAATTTTTGAGCCATTTTTTATCCTATCTCTTTGAGAAAGTTTTAATTATTTTTATGTTGACTAAAGCTGACCGTCACCAGTGCTTACGTTATAGCTTAAGTGATAACCGTCGCTTTTTTACGTCCTGTACGTTGTTTGATTTCACAAAATTGCTCGGCAAGTGCAATTAAATCGGCTAAGGCTTGTTGTGGTTCTTGTTGATGCGCATCAGACGCTTTAGAAAATTTTTCTAAATAAATTCGAAGTGTCGCGCCGACCGTGCCTGTTCCTGATAAACGAAAAATAATCCGTGAGCCGTTTTCAAAGCCAATGCGGATGCCTTGTTGTTTACTAATACTGTGATCCACAGGATCTTTGTAACTAAATTCATCAGCGTAACTGACCACATAATCACCAAAGGTTTTATTTGCTAAGGTAGGTAATAACAGGCGTAGATCGTCAAAAATACCATTGGCAATATCAGTTTCTATCGCTTCATAATCATGGCGACTGTAAATATCACGGCCAAATTGCTGCCAATGTGCATGTACAATTTCCATCACTGATTGCTTTCTTTTAGCGATTAAATTTAGCCAAAATAAAACTGCCCATAAACCATCTTTTTCACGAACATGATTTGAACTTGAGCCAAAACTCTCTTCACCACACAAGGTGATTTTGTCAGAATCCAATAAATTACCAAAAAATTTCCAGCCTGTTGGGGTTTCAAAGCAGGGTAAATTATAGGCTTTTGCGACTCGATCAACCGCTTGGCTAGTCGGCATAGAACGTGCAAC
>JAGLBU010000025.1 GCA_023146575.1 Methylococcales bacterium | reverse complement strand
AACCAAAGGGTTCACTTTTTGTTGTTGCTCAAGCGGTTCAATTTCATTGGAAAGTGTTATAAACGTTTTAATGTGACGGCTAATATTAACCCTGAGTTTTTGGTAATGGTAATTATTAATGCTATATCTTACTTTATAAAATAATTCGCTGTCTTTTTTCATCCCTACGATTAATTTTGAGCTAATTATTTCGGAAATATTTTCAATGCTGGTAACAATATGATGACGTTTGAAACCTTTTTCGACTTCGGTAATAATAGCATCTAAGGCGGCGGCAATCGGCGATAAACTAGAGGCGGCGTCCCTAAGTGAACCTACGGAAAAATGTAATAATTTATTTAAAACCGTTTGATCTTTTGATTTTAAGGTTTTTCCTGCAATTAATTGCGTTAATGCGTCGTTATAGGTTGCCATCACGTCCCATGCTCGCAATCGAACCGCAACATCTTGCACGGGAAGATTAGAGATGGTGAGTTGATGACTATTAAAAGTATTTTTACGCGGTGCTTGAAGGGTATTATTTTTTTTTAATTGAGCTTGTTCTTTTTTAGCTAAGGCATAATCAATAATCACTTTTTCACCAACATCACGCACTTGGTTAAAAACATAGCGGTAGTCTGAAAATTCATGCTCAGGCACGATTGCACAAGCATTTAATAATAAAATTAAAATGATAAGGAGTGATTTATTTAATAACATATTGACCTTAAAGACTTGCAACCAAAACAGTTTTTAGCACGCTCATGCCGACATCAAAGGTCTTTAATGCCATCGCTTGATTGTGAGTAGCGCGCAACGAAGCGGTAATTGCCCGATCAATACTGTTGGTATTCATCGGTGCCATTTGAGCAAGATTATCGCTTAAATCTTCCAAAACCAAACCGTTTAACTGAATTTTAAACAGATCAACTTCATTGAGTTTAAAGGTGCGTTCAGGTTCGGATAATGTTCGTGCCAGTAAGGTTAACGCCTGAATATGGCGCTCTAATTCTGCTTCATTCATGGTTTAATTTCTCACGTTATGGCTTAACATTTAGCAATCGTGCTAATTCACTGGAGGTTGATTTAATCAATGGAATGTAAGTATTAATTGTACCAAGAAAACCGTCAACACTGGTGTGCCCGACCGAGGTGGCTAATAATTGCTCGCCTGCTTTTTGCGATTGAATATAACCATTCAAGACTAACTGTACCTCTTTTATTTTTTTAAGATAGACCTGTAATTGTTGGGTTTTGGTTTTTATGGCTTTAAAATCAACCGCTAATTTTTGCTGTGAGCGTTGTGTAACTTTATTAATTTCGGTTGCTTGTGCCAGAATTTTTTGCTTTAATTCACGGCGCTTTTTGGGGTCAGTTAAATCAATGGTGGTGGTCATTAATTGATTGAGTCGATCAATACTGGTTTGTTGATGACAATTAATATTACCTTCAGATTGTTGTTTCAATTTTTTAGCAATTGATATCAACCCTTCTGATTGAATCGTAACCGCATCGGTTAAAACATTTAAATAATCCAGTTGTTTTAAGGATAATTGTTTGACTTCAGGGGGCGTTGCACACCCTGAAATGATTAAAATAAGCCCTAAAATAGCTAATTTATAAGCATTCATGCGAGATCCTTTGAAATTATAAAACACTATCCTTGTTAAAAAATAAGCCTGTTGTAAAAGAGGTGATTAGGAAAGCCGTTCCAGTTTCGCATAGGCGACCATCAACCACTTTAAACCACTTTCTCTAAATTTAATTTGGACTTTTTCGTGCGCTCCTTCACCTTCTAATTGAAGAATAGTGCCTGCGCCAAATTTAGCATGACTAATTTTATCGCCCTTGTGATAAAGCCCTGAATTTTTTATTACTTTTTTTGCAGTATGGCGTTGTGTATCTTGAGAAATATTGGCGCGAAAACGAACTTCTTGCAAACAATCTTTGGGAATCTCACGCAAAAACCTCGAAGGACTGGGATAACTTTCTTTACCATATAAGCGCCGCGATTCCGCATACGAAATACACAATTTTTCCATCGCCCGCGTAATACCGACGTAACATAAACGCCGTTCTTCTTCTAAGCGTGCCACATCTTCTATAGAACGTCCCGATGGAAATAAACCTTCTTCGAGTCCCACCATAAAAACTTGTTTAAACTCCAAGCCTTTCGCTGAATGCAGGGTCATTAATTGGATACAATCATCAGCATCAGCGCCTTGCATTTCTCCAGACTCTAAGGTTGCATGGGCTAAGAACATATCTAAATCGCTTAAAGTTTCCCCCTCTTCATGGGGGTAATCAAACGCGCGTGCCGCATTGACTAATTCTTCTAAATTTTCAATACGTGCTTCGCCACGATCCTCTTTCTCTTTTTTGTAAAATTCAATTAAGCCACTTTTTTCCCCGACTAATTTCACTTTTTCATAGAGTTCTGATTCCTGCAATTGGGTTTCTAAATCCTGCATGAGGGCTTGAAATTTTTTTAAGGCATTGGCGGCACGAGGGCTAAAGAAATTTTCATTGATACGTCTTTCAGTTGCTTGCCATAAGGATATTTGTTGATCTTTGGCAAACTCGCGCAGGCTGTCTAATGTGCGTGTGCCGATGCCGCGTGTGGGGGTATTAATAATTCGTTCAAACGAGGGGTCATCATTTCGATTGGATAACAAACGCAAATACGCCAAGGCATTTTTAATTTCAGCGCGTTCAAAAAATCGTAAACCGCCGTAAACCCGATAAGGAATGGCTTCGGTCATTAATCGTTCTTCAAATTGGCGTGATTGGGCGTTAGAGCGATATAAAATAGCGACCTCTTTTTTTAAAGTGCCTGCTTCAAGCCATTGCTGGATGCGATCTATAACAAAATAGGCTTCATCTCGCTCATTAAAAGCCGAGTACAAGGAGATTAATTCGCCTGCGCCACTGTCTGTCCATAATTCCTTTCCCATGCGATTACTGTTATGGGTAATTAATTGGTTGGCGGCTTGCAAAATATGGGCAGTGGAACGATAGTTTTGTTCCAGTCGAATTAATTCGTGATTTGGGTAATCACTTTGAAAATTAAAAATATTGACAATTTGAGCGCCTCGCCAGCCATAAATGGATTGATCGTCATCGCCGACAATAAATAAATTGTCCTTGCCTTCGGTCAATAATCGTAACCAGGCATATTGTACTTTATTGGTATCTTGAAATTCATCGACATGCACTTGGCGAAAACGCTGGCGATAAAAGATCAATAATTCAGGGGTATCACGTAATAATTCATGTGCTTTTAAGAGTAATTCGGCAAAATCCACCAAGCCAGAACGATGACAAATCACTTCATACGCCTGATAAAGTTTAATCATTTGTTCTAGGAAAAAATCCCCATTATGGCTCAGGTGTTTTGCCCGTAGTCCTTCATCTTTTTGGGCGTTAATAAACCATTGTATTTGTTTGGGAGGCCATTTTTTATCATCAATTTGCATGGATTTTAACAGCCGTTTAATCACACGTAATTGATCGTCCGAGTCCATAACCTGAAACGTGGTTGGTAATTGTGCTTCGCTGGCATGACGGCGTAAAATACGGTGCGCGAGTCCGTGAAAGGTGCCAATCCACATGGCTTGCGTCGGAAATTTTAATAATTTTTCCACCCGATCTCGCATTTCATGCGCGGCTTTATTGGTAAAGGTTACCGCTAAAATACTGTGAGGCGATAAGCCTTCGACTTGAATTTGCCACGCAATTCGATGAACCAAGACGCGTGTTTTACCACTTCCAGCACCTGCTAAAATCAGCATAGCCTTTGAAGGTGCCGTCACCGCACGCCGTTGCGCATCATTTAAGGTATTAATTAGGGAAGAGACATCCATTTTTTTATCGCTTGCACATTTTTTTTAGCTGTGTATATTGAGTAGACTTAAAAATAAGAAGCTCTATTATATAGGGTATTTCAGCAAACTATTGACATTAAAAGAGAGTTTAAAATGAAATTTGATTATAAACGTTTGATAAAATTTGAACATAACGTAAATGATAAAGAAAAGCAGCTTCGTCTTATCGCAGGGGCGATCTCAATCTTAATATCATTATTTTTAGCCAATATTTTATTATTATTGATTGGCTTGGTATTAGTGACAAGCGGATATATAGGTTGGTGTCCAGCGTATTCTGGATTTGGTGGTAATCCTTTTTTAAAAAAGGGCGATGCAACTGAAACCACAACAGAATCAGCCCCTGACGTAAAAGAAGAAAAAGAAGCTGATAAAAAATAAGCTCAACAATTGAGCGTTATTAAATAAACGCTAAATGGGGTCTTATGGTTCTATAATTTAAGATCCTTTTTAGTGACAAATCCCTACAGGTTTTAATCAATATGCAAACGTTCTTGGTTGGCGGCGCCGTCAGAGATAAGTTATTGGGCTATCCTGTTGTAGAACACGATTGGGTGGTACTCGGGGAAACCCCTGAAACCATGATGGCACAAGGTTTTAGTGCCGTAGGAAAAGACTTTCCTGTGTTTTTGCATCCTAAAACGCGTGAGGAATACGCCCTTGCCCGTACTGAACGAAAAATAGGCATAGGCTACAAAGGTTTTGAAGTCCACAGTGATGCAAACGTTACCTTAGAAGAAGACTTAATTCGTCGAGACCTGACTATTAATGCAATGGCATTATCTTCTGAAGGTAACATTATTGACCCCTATGATGGTCAAGCCGATTTAAAAAAACGCATATTTCGTCATGTATCGCCTGCATTTAGTGAAGACCCTGTACGGGTTTTACGCCTTGCCCGTTTTGCGGCGCGGTATAAACATCTAAATTTTACGATTGCCCCTGAAACTTTAGCCTTAATGCAGAAAATGGTCGCAGAGGGTGAAGTGGCTCATTTAGTCGCCGAACGTGTGTGGGCTGAAACCTATAAAGCGTTAAATGAAAAAAATCCTGCCACTTTTTTTGAAGTTTTGCGAGAATGTAATGCTTTAGCGGTTATTTTTCCTGAACTTGATAACCTTTTTGGGGTTCCTCAGCCTGAAAAATATCACCCCGAAATTGACACAGGCATTCACGCTTTTCTCAGCCTGAATCAAGCCTGTCTTTTGTCCGAAAAACCCGAAGTACGGTTCGCTGCTTTATTGCATGATTTAGGCAAAGCGCTGACCCCTAAACACTTACTTCCCAGCCATCATGGGCATGAAAAATCAGGGTTAAAACCGTTAGCCTGTCTTTGTCAACGTTTACGGGTTCCCAATCAATTTAAAAAATTAGCGAAATTGGTGATGGAATACCATACCCATTGTCACCGCGCCTTTGAACTTAAAGCCTCAACACTGGTTAATTTATTGATGGAATCTGGGTCTTTAAAAAACCCTGAAAATTTAAACGATTTTTTATTCGCCTGTGAATCAGATTCAAAAGGGCGAACGGGAAAAGAGGGGCTACTTTATCCTCAAGCGGCTTATATGAAACAGGTTTTAAAAGCGGCGATTAGTATTGATACCAGCGCGATTTTACAATCAGAGTTAGAAGGGAAAGCCATTGGGGAGGCAATTTATAAAGCGCGGGTTCACGCGGTCAATGAAATCCGAAAAAAACAGCGATTGGAAGCGCCATAATGTCAGCAATGAATCACTTATTTAGTGTCGCACCAATGCTGGATTGGACGGATCGCCATTGTCGTTATTTTTACCGTTTGATGTCTAAAAAAGCCTTGCTATACACCGAAATGGTGACCACAGGGGCGTTAATCCATGCCAATCAACATCGTTTCTTACAATTTAATCCTGAAGAAAATCCCTTAGCCTTACAGCTTGGAGGCTCAGACCCACAAGAGTTAGCATTATGTGCCAGAATGGCACAAGATTATGGCTACGATGAAGTCAATTTAAATGTCGGTTGCCCAAGTGATCGGGTTCAAAATGGACAATTTGGGGCGTGTTTAATGGCAAAGCCTGCGTTAGTCGCGGAGTGTGTGAATGCTATGACGCAAGCGGTTGCTATTCCTGTTACGGTAAAATCTCGTATCGGAATTGACATGCAAGACTCCTATGAAGAACTTACCGATTTTATTGAAATAATTGCCGATTCAGGCTGCCATACGTTTATTGTTCATGCCCGAAAAGCGTGGCTACAAGGCTTATCGCCCAAACAAAACCGTAATATTCCACCTTTGCGTTATGATATTGTTTATCAATTAAAACAGGATTACCCCAACCTGAATTTTATTTTAAATGGCGGTATTACTAATTTAGAGCAAATTAAGCAGCATTTATCAAAAACAGATGGAGTTATGCTTGGACGTGAAGTGTATAACCGTCCTTTTTTATTAGCGGAAATCGATCATGAAATTTATAACCGCCCGCGTTTGTTAAAAAAACGTCAGTGCATTATTGAAGAATTGATCCCTTATGTTGATAAACAATTAACCAGAGGTATTCGCCTGCATAGTGTAACTCGACATATATTAGGTTTGTTTCACGGTCAAAAAGGCGCACGAAATTGGCGGCGTTATCTGAGTGAGGAAGCGGTTAAAAAAAATGCTAACAAAACCGTACTATTAGAGGCGTTAAAATTTACTCAGTGATAATGCTATACTAGCGCCCTATTTTTTTAAAACTCAGAGAATATTATGGAAGCGCATTTTGCAAAAATCATTGAAGCCGTTGGTGAAGACTTAAGCCGTGAAGGCTTGGTTGATACGCCTAAACGTGCCGCAAAAGCGTTTGCATTTTTAAACAATGGCTACGAAAAAACCTTAGAAGGGGTTTTAAATAACGCAATTTTTGAAGCTGATACCGAAGACATGGTGATTGTTAAAGACATTGAACTTTATTCTTTGTGCGAGCATCACCTCCTGCCGTTTATTGGTAAATGTCACATTGGCTACCTACCTGATGGCAAAGTAATGGGCTTATCAAAAGCGGCGCGGGTGGTTGATATGTACGCACGGCGGTTGCAAATTCAAGAAAAACTCACCAAAGAAATTGCCGATGCCATTGAAAAAGTAACAGGCGCTCGTGGAGTCGCGGTGGTGATTGAAGCCAAACATTTATGCATGATGATGCGGGGGGTTGAAAAACAAAATTCGGTGATGACGACTTCCGTAATGACAGGTATTTTTAGAAAAGATATCAACACTCGCTCTGAGTTTTTAAACTTAATTAGCCGTTAATAATGCCCAAAAAATTGCCCAAAAAAGGGGTGTTACTGATTAATTTAGGCTCCCCTGCCTCCCCTAAAACCTCGGATGTTAGACGTTATCTCAAACAATTTTTATGGGATAAGCGGGTGGTTAATTTACCCAGAGGGTTATGGTGGCTGATTTTACACAGCATTGTACTGCCTTTTAGACCGCGAAAATCCGCCAAAGCCTATCGAAAAATATGGCAACCACAAGGTTCACCGCTGGTTTTATTGACCCATGCACTGGCTAAAAAAATAGAAAGTTTGGTGGATAATAATAAAATTCTCGTGGACTACGCCATGCGCTATGGAAAACCTTCGATTAAAAAGAAATTGACCCAGTTTCAACAATCCGAATGCGATGAAATTGTCATTATTCCGTTGTATCCACAATATTCATCAACCACGACAGCCTCGGTATACGATGAAGTTAGTACCATATTACAAACATGGCGCAACATTCCCTCATTGCGCTTTGTAAGCCATTATTATCAACACCCACTGTATATTAAGGCGACTGGCGACTCTATACAAAAAACATGGGAACAACAACGTGGTGATTTATTATTAATTTCATTTCATGGCTTGCCTAAAAAATTGACTGATTGGGGCGATCCGTATTTTGAACAATGCCAAATCAGCGCCCAATTAATTGCTGATTATTTAAAACTTAATGACTCGCAATGGAAATTAGTCTTTCAATCGCGTTTTGGAAAGGCGGAGTGGTTAAAACCCTATTGTGTCGAAGTTTTGAAAGAACTCCCAACCCAAGGCATTAAAGATATTGATGTCATTTGCCCAGGCTTTGCCACCGATTGTCTTGAAACCCTAGAAGAAATTGCCATCACTAATAAGGATATTTTTATAAGCGCAGGCGGTGAGCGTTATCATTACATTCCAGCGTTAAATGACAGTGAAAGCCACACAAAATTAATGCTAGATATTATTACGCATTAATCATGAAAACCTTATAAACTAAAATCCCATTCGGTAGGGGCTGCATAATGACCTTGCATTTCAGGGGAGGTCACAACGTGTGATGCAAAACCTTCAAGACTTAATGATCCTTCCGATAATTTTTTGATCCACGCATTTTTATTATCCTCGTTCGGTAAGCGTTTTAAAAAGGTCAGATATAATTGGTCTACTTGTGTTGGGGTGGCTGCCTGCGTAATATCAAAACCAATTTTCTGTGATAGTTCTTCTGATGTCATCAATAATAAAGCCGATTTTCCCACCGATAAATTTTTGCTGATGACCGCATTGGCTAAATTTTGTATGGCTTTAAAATCAGGTTGTCGTCCAATGGCTTGAATATAACTGCCGACTACGCCATTAATGACGGGATTATAGTCAATCGTAATTGCGGAATCTTTAAATTGTAATTGTTCAACATTAATCAGTGTAACAGTATCTATAGGGTTCTCTACGGAAGTCACAATCACTTTCGATAAAGTTTGGGTGATTTTATAATCACTTT
>JAGLBU010000249.1 GCA_023146575.1 Methylococcales bacterium | reverse complement strand
GTGAAGCTGGAGCTTGGGAACGAGATAAACCGTTGGGGTTATTTCACACGTCGATGGCATTAAAAAACGCATTGAAATGGTGAAAAAACCCAATGGCTTGAGTAAATTAAAGAAAATAGCTTGATTTATTTAGGGAAAATATAAAACTTGCCCCTTATTTTTCCACTTTCGCCGTATTTCAGATCAAGAGATACTAAGGAACTAAAATTAAATAACCTACCACACTGAAAAACTCAGGTAGTCACTGAATCAAGTATTATTAGTGTCATGACCACACACGGTACCCAACAATCCTCAATATCATAGTCAAGGTAGGTCGTATGATTATGAAATTATTACAGCAAAAACACGTAAATTTTCATCAACAAATGTTGACGGCTGATGGCGATACGATTGCTCAATGGGCTTTGAAACGGACAGGGAGAGCAGAATCGTTGAATCAGTTACCGTCAGGCGATGTTTTAGGGATTAAAGCTATGCCTTATTATTCTGCCGATACAAGTATTTTGGAGTTACCCTTATTAATTGATACGGACAAAGAGGAGGTGAAATCTTATGTTCAGCAGTTGTTATTGATACCCTCTGAAACAGGAAAAATAACGTTTAAAGTGTTGTATCGTAAAAAACTAGATTAGTGGAGCAGAAAGCAGGATGTTGAGACAAGGAAGAACACCGTAAAGAAGGGCTGATTATGCTTTCCCTACGGTGTATTTACTTCCCTGTTTTTTAATGGTGCTACGCCATTTCGTGAACGCGTTTATTTAATCGACTTTTATTGCGTGCAGCATTATTTTTATGAATCAGTCCTTTTGAAGTAGCGGCATCAATCATAGGTACGGCAGTATTATAAGCGCTTTGTGCGTCTTCTTTATTGCCCGATTCAATCGCTGTAAGGACTTTTTTGATAAATGTCCGTAATTTGCTACGCTGTCCTGCGTTGCGAATACGGCTTTTTTCTGCCTGACGCGCTCTTTTTTTAGCTTGTGCTGTATTAGCCATGATTGATCCGAAAGTGATACGATGATTTTAAGAACCCGTTATTATGCGTGTTCAATGTTATTATTGTCAATATTATAAATACTTTGGAAACGTGTTTTGAGTAAAAAATTGTTTAAATCAACGGCTGTGGTCAGTGGGATGACCATGATATCAAGAATTTTAGGCTTTGTTCGTGATATGTTATTTGCTCGAATTTTTGGGGTGGATTCTGGAACCGATGCTTTTTTTGTGGCGTTTAAAATCCCCAATTTTATGCGTCGGTTATTTGCCGAAGGGGCATTTTCACAAGCCTTTGTGCCTGTGTTGGCTGACTATAAAGAGCAAGGCTCAAAAGAGGCGTTAAAACTTTTTATTGATCGTACCGCTGGGACGTTAGCATTGATATTAATGTTGGTGACGATTGTTGGGATGATTGCCGCACCACTTTTTATTATGCTATTTGCGCCTGGGTTCTCATGGGAAGGAGGGCAATATGATTTAACCGTGCAAATGTTGCGAATTACATTTCCGTATTTATTTTTTATCTCATCGGTCGCCTTTGCAGGCGGAATTTTAAATTCACATGGTCAGTTTGCCGTCCCCGCGTTCACCCCTGTATTTTTAAATATTTGCATGATTGGTGCGGCGGTTTGGTTATCGCCGTTACTACCACAACCCATTACTGCCTTAGCATGGGGCGTTTTTATGGCAGGCATGGTGCAATTAGCGTTTCAATTTCCTGCTTTGAAAGCCTTAGGATTATTACCCCGTCCGCAATTTGGTTTTAAAGACAAAGGTGTTAGGCGAATTTTATCGCTGATGTTACCTGCTATTTTTGGGGTCTCAGTGACTCAAATTAATTTATTGTTAGACACTTTACTTGCGTCTTTTTTAGCCACAGGCAGTGTGTCATGGCTGTATTATTCGGATCGTTTGGTGGAATTCCCCTTAGGTTTATTTGGGATCGCTTTAGCAACGGTTATTTTACCTGCACTGTCTAAAAATCATGCCGCCAAAGATTATTTAGGGTTTTCACGTTCATTAGATTGGGGCTTGCGCTTAGTCTTATTGATTGGTATTCCTTCTTCTGTCGGCTTGTTTTTTTTAGCCGAGCCAATGCTGGCAACCCTGTTTAAATACAATGAATTTGGCATTAACGATGTGCAAATGGCAGGCAGAAGCTTGATGGCGTATTCGGTGGGTTTATTGGGGTTTATTTTAGTTAAAATTTTAGTGCCTGGTTTTAGCGCCCGTAAAGATATGAAGACCCCTGTGCGCTTTGGTATTTACGCCATGATCGCAAATATGGTGTTTAATCTCATCTTATTTTATCCGTTAGCACATGTGGGCTTAGCTTTAGCCACGTCAATGGGGGCATTTTTTAATGCCAGTTTATTACTCAGACGTTTATTAAAAGAGAAATTTTATCAACCTGCGCATGGTTGGATGAGCTACTTAACTAAATTGGTTATTGCCAATGGTGTTATGGGGTTTGGTTTGTATTATTTTGTGGATATTACGTTGTGGTATGACTGGTCGGCATTCGATAAAATTCTGTATTTGGGCATTACTATTTTAGTCGCCGCACTGGCTTATGCGCTGGTTTTAGCCGTGATCGGTTTGCGTCCGCATCATTTATCCCCCCAAATGGATGCGTTTATTGCTGCCGTTATTCATAAAACCTTCAAAAAGAAATCGCATAAATTAAATAAACGTCAATTATTGAAGAAAAAACGTCGTCGTGGACGTAAACGTTCTTGAGTATGCGATGGCAACAGCAATTAAGTGAGG
>JAGLBU010000248.1 GCA_023146575.1 Methylococcales bacterium | reverse complement strand
TTTCAGCGAGTTCTTGCTGTTTATACCCTACCGATGCCTTTATTTCAGCACGAATCTGCGGGGTTGTACGAGCTTCTGGGTGGATAATCATTTTTGAACCTTTACTGGGTGATTTTTAACATTTCATTGAGGATTTCTCTTGCTCTGTAAAGAGCATAACTCCTTTGAGGAATATGTCCATGATTACACGGTACCCGACATCTTGTAAAATCTGTTTAATGGCGTGCCAGTTTACGAGCGCATGAAGACTATCAAACTCTTTAATTGAATCATGTTCAATCAATAAAGCATCGGCAAGTGTGTCTTGCTCTGTGTTTTTCCAAGCTATTTTTATGTCTTTTTTTATGATGCCTCTATTACTCTATAAAATCACAGGTTACAAGTGGTTTTTGTGCAAAGATCTCAGCTAATGACTTCGTTATTAAATGAGCAATAAGCGGATATATTTTTTAATGTTGGGCTTAGAAACTTGATATTTAGCGTTGGGGTTCTACACTATTATCTTCTTTTAAATTCTGACTAAACAAATGAAAAATCTTAATGGAATCTTAGCTTTAAGCTTTTTAATGACGGCAGCTTGTACGCCTGAAATTAATATAAACCCTAAACCGAATACAGTTGTGACTTCGCCTGAGGTGGTTAGCAGTGCCGCGAAAGTTGATGATATGACTAAAAATTTAAATGCTACGCTTGATGCTTATGGAAAAATTTTGTTATCAGGTGAAATTGAAAAGTCGCTTGATTATGCGTACCCTGCTATTTTTAAATTAACCTCTAAGCAAAAGACGTTTGATAGCTTAGTTGCTATGAAAAATAGTGGTAAAGCACCTAAAATTGTTAGCCTGACGCAAAAAGCTGATTTACCTGTTAAAAAATACAGTAAAGGGATTTATACCACGGTGCCATTTTCAATGGATATGATTATGAATATTACGCCACCTATGCCTAAAGCCGATAAAAAGAAGACAGCGGAGATTAAGGCTATGATGAATAACCCTAAAAAATTGGAAGAGTTTAAAGCATTTATGATCAAAATGTTTAAGAGTCAAATGGGGGATGATGTTGTTCTTACCACCGAGAAAGGTTCAAAAGAAATCAATATTAAAAAGACTGGTTCTTATTTAGCGTTGAATGAAGAAAATAAAGGGTGGAAATTTATTGATCTTGCGCCAATGACGATGAAGCAAGCAAAAGAAATTTTGCCAAAAGATATTATGAATGTGATGAAGTCTATGTTGGTAAAAACCCCACGTAAAAAATAAGGCTTTTATATTGTCGTGTCCAACTAAAGTTATTGTGGCGTTATTACGCTTTACCATATAGAATGATAAGTAAGCTATCTGTTAGATAGAAAAGCTCTAAAGTTGCCTTCTTCAAAAAATCTGCTTGTTAGTTCTATAAAATTTATTATTTTTAATAAAAAGCTTGTAAATTATTTATTTATAACGATTAGTTCATGTTCTTGCGTTTCAAAAGTTGATATTTAGCCGCCTTCATCTAAACTTTTATTTTTACTCTCCGCACCATCAGGAACCTGCATGAAAAAATTAAATGGAATTATCGCATTAAGCCTTTTTAGCTTATCTTGTTTGTCTCAAGTTGAGACTATAGTAACGCCAACGGTTTCTGAGGCTGTAGAAAAAACCACGGAATTTTTACCGCAGAATGAACTAATCATAAGTTTAAAAACGGCGCTGGAGTCTTATAAGCGTGTGTTGTTATCTGGAGAGATTGAAAAATCGTTAGATTATGCCTATCCGCCTATTTTTAATATAACGTCAAAAGAATCTATTCTTCAAGAGCTTGCGAGTATAAAAAACAGGGGTAAGTCGCCGCAAATTGTAGATGTTATTCAATCTGCAGAATTACCGATTAAACTGTATAGTAAAGGCGTTTATACAACTATTAATTTCACCATGGATATGAGAATGGACATGACTCCAATCATATCAGAAGATAATCCACGAGAAGCGGTTGAAATTCAAGCAATGCTTCAAAGCCCTCAAGAATTGACTAAGTTTAAAAAATATATACGTCAAATGCTAAAAATGTCGATGGGGGCGGAGGCTGAAATTAGCTTTCAAGAGGCTAGTCTAGTGGTTAGCGTTAAAAAACAAGGTTCTCATCTTGCGATTAACGAAGACGATAATGGCTGGAAATTTATTGATTTATCACCTATTCCCTTTGAGCAAGCTAAAGGGGTTTTGCCAGATGAAATTATTAAAGAAATGCGCGGTGATTTTAAAAACACCCATTTTGTTGGTAATAAATAAGCTAAAATAAAGCACCTCAGTTTATTTTTGATCGGTGCTATTATTTTTTTAGTGGCATTATTATTGCTTTTGACAGCGATTTTCTTTACAGCCACAATTTTTACCACAGCCTAAGCCTTCTTCTTTGACTGCCCCCAGTTCTGGATGTTTTTCAGCATAAATCCGTGCCATTTGTTGAACGACTATCCAGCCGCCCATCAGTAAAAAAATAAGCCCGATGGTTATAAAAAGATTAATCATGATATTTCCTATGCGGTTTGGCTACCTAGCCCTGCAAATCCCATAAACGTAAGCGATAAAATTCCCGCAAGAATCATACTTAACGCCGCCGATTGGGTAATGTTTGGTAAGTTTGAAAGTTCTAATTTTTCGCGTAAACCTGCCATTAACACAATCGCTAATCCAAAGCCTGCGCCTGCACCTAAGCTAAACGCAACCGATTGTAAAAAATCATATTGTCGTGAGGTTTGAAATAATGCCACCCCTAAAATTGCGCAGTTGGTGGTAATTAAGGGTAAAAAAATCCCTAAGGCTCTAAAAAGGGCAGGGCTGAATTTTTTTAAAATCATTTCCACCAGTTGCACCGCCGAAGCAATCAGCGCAATGTAGCTAATAAGGCGTAAAAACTCTAAATTAAAGTGGGTTAACACCACATTAATCCCGTAGGCACAGGTGGAGCTTACAAACATCACAAAAATAGTGGCAAGACTCATGTTGAACGCGGTGTCGCGTTTGGCTGAAACCCCGACAAAAGGACACAGCCCTAAAAAAAGCGCAAGGACAAAGTTGTTAATTAAAAAGGCGTTTAAAAAAATAAAACTTAAGGA
>JAGLBU010000247.1 GCA_023146575.1 Methylococcales bacterium | reverse complement strand
TTTTCGTCAACTTGAGATGGTGTTTCAAGCAAAATATGGAACTAAATAAGCTGATGATATGGAGATTTTAGTCACGTTAATAGAGGCTTATGAAAATAAACATTACCCAATCACACCACCAGACCCAATTGATGCAATTAAATTTAGAATGGAACAACAAGGATTAAAGGCACGAGATTTAGAAAAATATATTGGGACTTGACAGCATAACTCCTTTGAGGAATATGTCCATGATTACACGGTACCCGAGACTGAATAGTGCTAAACAACTAATGATTAAAACACGGATATTTTTTTTCATTTTTACTTCCTAATTTTTAGGTTTGACCATTAATTATTTTAGACTACCGTAAGTTACCTGAATTTTTAAAACGGCTTTACGCCACTGCTTTCAATAATTTCACTAAATCCTGTTCACCTAAACCGTTACGTTCATGAACAAATTCACGTGAACCGACTTCAAAGGTATATTTTTGTTCAAAGCCTAAATTAATCACCTGTTTATTTTTAAGTTTCGAATTAATTTCGCTGTCCAACCCGCCTACGCCTTTAAAACCCTCTTCTAAAGTAATAACGGTTTCAATATTTTTCAAGCAGGTTTGTAATTTTTTAAGGTCATAAGCGTTTAATAAATACAAATCAATTACCATCACATCAAAATCTACTGCGACTTTTTGGGCTTTTTGACTCATATAACCTGTGGCAATAATGGCTGTTTTCGAGCCTGCTTTCAGAACTCTAAACCCATCGTCAAAATTTTCAACCAAGTCTAAAATAGGTTGCATGGGGACAGCATCAAAGCGTAAATATTTTGGAGATTTTTGCACGATGGTGCGTTCAACATACGCTTCAGTTAATAAATAATCACTAGGGGAAAACACTTCCAAGTTTGGCAAGGTTCGCATGATGGATAAATCTTCCAAGCAATGATGTGTAGGCCCACTTAAGCTATAACTCACCCCTGCACCCACGCCAATCAAGTTAATATTCATCGGTCTTAATTGCGATAAAATGGCAATATTGACGCGAATTTGTTCATAACAGCGCATGGTAATAAACGGTGCAATTGCATAGGCGTAAACGGTAAAACCTTCTAACGCTAAACCGACCGACACATTGATTAAATTTTGTTCGGCAATACCGACATTAATAAAACGGTTGGAGAAATCAGCTCGAATTTTATCTAAAATTGGTGCGCCAAAATCAGCCGATACAAAAAATAAATTCTCATCTTCGTGCATTTTTTGATGTAAAGCGGCTAAAAAAACATCGCGCATGGCTTTAGTCTGCATTATTAATTTCCTCTACTAATCCATCAATATCCCCTTCTTTAACCGATAAAATATGGCTTAAGGGATGCGTTTCTAAAAAGGGTACGCCTTTACCTTTAATGGTATGTGCAATCACGACTTTAGGCTGTTGCTGTTGATCTGAAAGAGCCGTTTTTAAGGTGTTATAGACGGCTTCAACATCATGCCCATCTTCAATTTCATAAACCTGCCAATTGAAGGCTTCAAATTTAGCCCTCAAGGAATTTAGGTCGATAATATTTTTGCTAAAATCCAGCATCGAGACTTTATTATAATCCACCAATAAGGTTAAATTATCGAGTTTATGTTGTGCGGCACACATAATTGCTTCCCAGTTTGCACCCTCATTTAACTCGCCATCGCCTGTTAAGACCACTGCTTTTCTATTCGAGTTTTTGGTTTTTAACGCCAATGCCATGCCACAGGCAACCCCTAAGCCATGCCCTAATGAACCATTGACGGTTTCATACCCTGCAATAATGGGGTCAGGAATTCCGCCTAAAAAACTACCACTTTTACACACTCGTTTTAATTCAGCTTTATCGAAAAATCCTAAATCGGCTAATAATGGGTACATGCAAATTGAGCCATGTCCTTTTGAAATCACCAACCGATCACGATTTTCATCACGCGGGTCTTTGGGGTTATAACGTAATAAACCGCCATAAAAAAGCGCGGTAAATAATTCAATGGGGGAAAGCGAGGAAGCGACTCGGACTTCTGGCGCAGCTTTGTGGATTTTTAAGGTTTCTGTCCGTAAAAATTTCGCCTGTTGTTTTAAGTAGGCTGTATCAATCATAATGTTTTTTAAACCAGTCGTAAGTGGTTGCTAAACCGTCGTCAAAATTGACGCTCGGTTGCCAACCTAAGGCTAAAAGTCTTGAGCTGTCTAATAATTTACGCGATGTGCCGTCGGGTTTACGGGTATCCCATTTTATTTCACCTGTAAAGCCTGTTACTTTTGCGATTTTTTCCGCCAACGTTTTGATGGAATAATCTGTGCCTGTGCCAAGATTATAATGTTGATTCTCAAGCTTTTCAGAATTTTTCATGAGGAAAATAGAGGCATCAGCAACATCGTCACTAAAAATAAATTCACGCCGAGGGCTGCCCGTTCCCCATAAGGTAATTTCAGTATTTCCTGCTTTTTTAGCCTCATGAAAACGGCGAATTAATGCCGAAAAAACATGCGAGTTTTCTAAATCAAAATTATCGTTCTCACCATAAATAGAATTTGGAATCACACAGATAAAACGCTTGTTTTGATATTGGCTGTTGTACGATTTACAGCCGATAATACCTGCGATTTTTGCCGCCGCATACCCCATACTGGTTGCTTCAATTGCCCCTGTTAACCAATGATTTTCATGCATTGGTTGTTCACAGAGTTTTGGGTAAGTACACGATGAGCCGTAAAACATCAGGTTTTTGACATCGTACTGGTTTGCCATTTCAAAAACGTTGGTTTGAATGGCTAAATTTTGTTGTAAAAAATCCGCAGGATAGGTTTTATTGCCAATAATACCGCCAACTTTCCCCGCACATAAAAATACATATTCAGGGCGCTCGGCGTTAAAAAATGCCTCGGTTTGCTGTTTGTCGGTTAAATCTAAGGCCTTATGAGATCGAGTAATAAGTTTTTTATACCCTTTTGCCGCTAAAACGCGTTGTAAAGCAGAGCCTAGCAAGCCTTTATGACCTGCTAGATAAATTTTTGAATCGGGGTTAAACATTACTGAATTTGCTATTATTGATAATCGTATAAGCTTTTATCAATTCTTTAATCCCCATTTCTAATGAATGTTGTGGTTTAAA
>JAGLBU010000246.1 GCA_023146575.1 Methylococcales bacterium | reverse complement strand
GGCAAGGCGGCTAATGTTTTGCCATCTCGGTGAATGTCTCTACCTTGCAGAACGCCGCCATTGGCTTCATACCCCATCACAATTTCAGCTTCTTTCGCCAGTTCTTGCATCGCTTCAATCACAAAAGGTGAGCCGATACGAGTCCTAACGGTGTGGGTGAAATAGTTTGATTCTTCTAACACTGAATTACTGCTAACAGGGGTAACGACAGCGTCAGAATTTAAATAGTAAGCGCATAATAAACCTGCAATATCACCGCGTAACCAAACGCCATTTTCATCCCCGACCAAAGGTCTATCGCCATCGCCATCGGTTGAAATAAGACAATCAAACTGATGTTCTTGAGACCATTTTTGAGCTAATTTAATATCTTCGGGGCGAATCGCTTCGGTATCAACCGCGATAAATTGTTCAGATCGAGCAAGTGAGGTAACGTTAGCGCCTAAGTCAGTTAAAACGGTTTTTAAACAATCTCTTGCCACCGAGGAATGTTCATAAAGTCCAATGTGTTGTCCTTGTAAACAATTTTCAGGGAAAAAATTCACAAACCGATTAATGTAGTGTTGTTCGGCTTTAAGGTTTTTTTCTGGCAAAATAGCAGGGGTCATTAACTGACCATCCTTTGAAAATTTTTCACTGGGAATGTTAACATTCTGCGCTTGGATATTAATTTCATCAGCTTTTAAAATTTCGCCATCGGCTTTATTAAATTTAATACCGTTACGATCATCGGGAATATGACTGCCTGTGATCATAATCGTTGGACAGTTTTTATGTAAGCCGTAAAGTGCAATCGCAGGCGAGGGGATGGTGCCATAATTAATCGCTTTAAAGCCTTTGTCGGTAATTGCTTGGGCCACAACCGCCATAATGTGGGGAGTACTGTTGCGTAAATCCCCTGCAATACCAATTTCATCGCCTGCTTTTAAGTCGGTTAGGGTTTGCAAAAAAGCACGGGTATAAACCCAGCAAACTTCATCTGTCATATTTGCAACTAGCCCTCGAACACCACTGGTACCAAATGAAACCGAACTTTGTTCCATCAGGGTGGAAACTGAAATTGTATTTTTAAGAGCCATGTCGATAATTAGGTGATGTGTTAAAAGTTGTTATTATTAATGTGATTTAAGTCTAAAGCTGAGTCTTTTTAAAAAAACGTGTTATGACTCACAAACTTTAAGGAAGAATTTCAATGGGTGTTCCTTTTTTGACCAATTGCCATATTTCTTCCATTTGTGTGTTGGTCACGGCAATGCAACCATTCGTCCAGTTAAAATGTTGGGCGATAAAACTTAGCCAGCCTAAACCATTTAATTGTCCGTGAATCATAATCGCACCGCCTGCATCCACGCCTTGTAACTGCGCTCGTTTTTTATCCGCTGTATTCGGGTAAGAAATATGAATGGATTTATAAGCGATACTGTTTTCTTTTTTATAATCCAAAATATAACGCCCTTCGGGGGTTTTTTCATCCCCTTCCTGCTGTTTATGACCTTTAGGGGTATCACCAAAAACAACAGGGTATTGCTTAATAATTTTACCGTGGCTTTTGAGATACAGTTGCGCTTTTGATTTATTCACCACCACTAAATCAATTTCATTTGCAAAACTAACATAAGATTGAAAAAGCAGTAGTAATAATAAATAAGTGGATCGTTTAGTCATAGACAAATAAATAATAGTGCTATT
>JAGLBU010000245.1 GCA_023146575.1 Methylococcales bacterium | reverse complement strand
GAGAATAATAACGAATAATATCGCGTACCGCAGGCATTGCGATGTTAATTTCAGTTTCTTTTAAACCATTGTCTTTAATTTGCTTGGGAATTAAAAACCGCAACGCGATGTTGATTTTTTCATCTTCGGTATAACCTGACAATCGAATCACTTCCATTCTATCTAAGAGTGCAGGCGGAATATTCATGGTGTTCGCGGTCGCCACAAACATGACATCTGATAAATCAAAATCGACTTCTAAATAATGGTCGGCAAAAGTATGGTTTTGCTCAGGATCTAATACTTCTAATAATGCCGAGGCAGGATCACCTCTAAAATCTTCTGCCATTTTATCAATTTCATCCAATAAAAACATAGGGTTGCGTGTTTTTACTTTAGATAAGTTTTGTAATATTTTCCCTGGCATAGAACCAATATACGTGCGTCTGTGTCCACGAATTTCAGCTTCATCTCGAACGCCACCTAAGGCCATACGGATATATTTTCGATTCGTTGCTCGTGCGATTGATTGTCCAAGAGAGGTTTTACCAACCCCAGGAGGGCCAACTAAGCATAAAATAGGTCCTTTGAGTTTTTTCATCCGTTGTTGTACCGCAAGATATTCTAATATTCGTTCTTTTACTTTTTCCAAACCATAATGTTCGGTATCTAATACTAATTCTGCCGCTTTTAAATCATGGCGAATTTTGGTTTTTTTCTTCCACGGAACATTAAGCATCCATTCTAAATAGTTACGAACCACCGTCGCTTCTGCTGACATCGGCGACATTAATTTAAGCTTATTTAACTCAGCATTGGCTTTATCTTTCGCATCTTTTGATAACCCTGCTTTGGCAATTTTTTGCGTTAATTCTTCAATTTCATTGGTTGCGCCTTCCAATTCACCGAGTTCTTTTTGAATAACTTTCATTTGCTCATTCAAATAATATTCACGCTGGTTTTTTTCCATTTGCCTTTTAACCCGCCCCCGAATTCTTTTTTCAGTTTCTAAAATATCCAGCTCGCCCTCCATCAATTCCATGAGGGTTTCGATGCGGATAACAATATCGCTGAGTTCTAAAATAGCCTGTTTGTCTTCGATTTTTAAATCGGCATAGGCGGCAATGGTATCGGCTAAACGACCAGGTTCATGAATCCCCATGACTAAATTAAAGACTTCTGGTGGAATTTTTCGGTTTAATTTAAGGTAGTCTTCAAAAGCTTTGGTGACGGTGCGTTGCAAGGCTTCCATGTTTTTTTCATTTAAATCAAAGCTTTCGTCAACAGGGCTTGCAGAGGCGAAAAGATAACCATCATTTTCTTGATAAGCATCAATATGACAGCGGCTAAAGCCTTCGACCAATACTTTGACGGTACCATCGGGTAATTTTAAGAGTTGTAAAATATTGGCAAGTGTTCCGATGTCATATAAATTCTTAGCCTCTGGATCATCTATTTCAGGGCTTTTTTGCGTGACCAATAAAATTTGCTTGTTATCCGCCATTGCCGTTTCCAGCGCTTGAATGGATTTTTCACGCCCTACAAATAAAGGGATGACCATGTGAGGGTAGACCACTACATCTCTTAGTGGTAAGACGGGGAAAAAAGGAGTCTCATCATTAGGTTCAGTCATGTAAAGTGCCGTATTGGATTTAAAAAATAGAAATAAATTGTCATTAAAGATGGGGTCATTTATTAAAATAGCAAGTTTATTGCTGTTTCCAGTGTAAGGTTTGATTGGCGTTTAACGGGGTAATAAGATGATTTTTTTCACCATATTGAGAGGGAATTTCCCATGATTTTTTTTCTAAGGTGATGGTGGTGGTATTTCGAGGTAAGCCATAAAAATCTGCGCCATAAAACGCGGCAAAGGCTTCTAATTTATCTAAGGCATTTTCTTTTTCAAACGCTTCTGTATATAACTCAATCGCTGCAAACGCGGAATAGCACCCTGCACAGCCACAAGCATTTTCTTTTAAAGCCGTGATATGCGGTGCGCTGTCCGTGCCTAGAAAAAATTTTGGGTTACCACTGATCGCGGCAGCAATCAAACTGCGCTGATGGCTTTCACGTTTTAAAATGGGTAAACAATAATAATGAGGTTTAATACCACCGACTAATAAAGCATTTCGATTAAATAATAAATGTTGTGGAGTGATGGTGGCAGCAATTTTTTGAGAGGCAGCGCTGACAAATTGCACCGCTTCGGTGGTGGTGACATGTTCTAATACGATTTTTAAATCTGGAAATTGTGCGACAATAGGAATTAATTGCGTTTCAATAAAAATCCGTTCACGGTCAAAAATATCGGTATTTGTATCGGTGACTTCGCCATGAATGAGCAGTGGCACATCATATTTTTGCATTGCTTCTAAAATGGGATAAATCACGTTTAAATTAGTAACCCCTGATTCTGAATGCGTTGTTGCGCCCGCAGGATAAAGTTTTAAAGCGTAAATAAAGGGATTTTCAGCGACTTTTTGAATGTCTTCAACCGAGGTTTGAGGGGTTAAATACAACGTCATTAAGGGTTCAAAGCTTGAGCCACTAGGCAATGCTTGTAAAATTTCAGCTCGATAACGCAGCGCATCTTCCACCGACACCACGGGGGATTTTAGGTTTGGCATTACCATCGCGCGTTGAAATTGACGAGCGCTATGAGCGACTACCGTTTTTAAAATTTCGCCATTTCTTAGGTGTAAATGCCAATCATCGGGTCGAATAAGCGTTAATGTCTTCATTATCTGGATACTTTTTTGTAAAATAAGATCCATCTTAGCCCAAGGGTGTTGAAAATCTCAAACAATGCTCTTATTTACCCTGTTATTTTGTGGAGATTGTATGCCTATTTATGAATATCAATGCCAGTCGTGTGGACATAAGCACGAAGCCTTACAAAAAATGAGTGCGGTTGCTTTAATCGATTGTCCTGTTTGTTCAAAACCTGAATTAAAAAAAATAATTTCGGCAGCGGGTTTTCGTTTGAAAGGCAGTGGCTGGTATGAAACCGACTTTAAAAGCGGTTCTAAGAAAAATATTGCAGGTGACCAGAAGACAAAAAGTGCGCCTGCAAAAAAATCAACGAGTGATAGTAAAAGTACGAGCGATCGTAAATAATTCCCTTTTCTTTGTGTAGAAAAGAATCTTTTTAGCCTTTAAATTTTTAAGAGAAAACGTATGCGTAGCCACAACTGTGGAGAATTGAACACCGCTCATTTGGATAAAACCGTTGACCTATGTGGATGGGTGCATCGCCGCCGCGATCATGGTGGGGTGATTTTTATTGATTTACGAGACCGAGCAGGTTTAGTTCAAATCGTTTTTGACCCTGATACTGTGGAAACCTTTGCTACCGCTGAAGGGGTGCGCAGTGAGTATGTTTTGAAAGTGACAGGTAGGGTGCGAAATCGTCCAGAGGGGACGGTTAATCCCAATATGGGAACAGGTGAAATTGAGGTTTT
>JAGLBU010000244.1 GCA_023146575.1 Methylococcales bacterium | reverse complement strand
ACTGAAAGCATTTCTAACATTAGCTTAATAACTTCAAGATCACTTTCTAAGCCTTGATGCCCATAAATTTCGGCTCCAATTTGCATTGGGCTTCGACTTTGTTCTAATGTTTCACTCAAGGTATGTAAAACACTGCCCGCATAACATAATCGAGTCGGCGCATCATGATGACTTAAATTATGTGCATCAATACGAGCCACTTGCGGGGTCATATCAGCACGAAAGCCTAATAGTTCACCACTTAACTGATCGGTCACTTTAAACGTTTTCAGTTCTAAATCATGACCTGTACCTGTTAACAATGAAGCTAAATAATCCATTAAAGGTGGAATGACTAATTGATAGCCCCAGCCTTTAAAAACATCTAATAATTGCCTGCGTAAATTTTCTAAATGTGCCGCATCATCGGGCAATATTTCCTCTATACCATCGGGTAATAACCAAGGATCTTTTTCTAACATTACAATTGCCCTTTCATAGAAAACGCCCCATAGTAATGGAGCGTTTTAATTGTGATCGTATCGGCTCTAAAAAATTATCTAGCGCTGTTTTTTAAAATATTTAAAGAAGTCCGAATTAGGCTCTATCACGATCATATCACCTTGATTTGAAAAGGTTTTTTTATAGGCATTTAAACTACGATAAAAGCTAAAAAATTCAGTATCTAAACCATAAGAGGCCGCATAAATTTCAGCCGCTTTTCCATCCCCTTCCCCACGTAATTTTTCAGCATCCCGATAAGCATTTGCAAGTGTTACAGTTCTTTGTCTATCCGCATTCGCACGAATACGTTCTGCAGCTTCTGCGCCTTGTGATCTAAAATCACGCGCGACTCTTGCACGTTCAGCTTCCATGCGGCGATAAACAGAACTACTTACTTCACTAGGAAGGTCAATTCGTTTTACTTGTACATCTACAATTTCTAAGCCTAAATTCGCGGCAATTTTTTTAGAACTTGCAATTAAGATTTTACGAATTGCGCTTCGATCGGTTGAAACTAATTGTTTAATATCACGCTTACTAAATTCTGCCCGATAAGCATCTTTAATAATTTGATCAAGGCGTAAATTAGCCTGACTTACATTACCAGAAACAACGGTGTAAAATTTCTTAACATCGCCTATACGCCATTTAACAAAGGAATCAACAATGACATTTTTCTTTTCTGAGGTTAAAAAACGCTCAGGTTTTGAATCCATTGTTTGAATTCTACTATCAAACTTTTTGATGTTATTAATCAAAGGAATTTTGAAATGAAGACCTGGGCTGTAATCGTATTTAACAATTCGACCCACTTTAAACTTAATTGCTTTTTCGGTTTCTGAAACCGTAAAAACACAGCTTGTTGCGACAAAAAACAAAACAGAACATAGGACTAAAAGTTTATTAACCGTCATTATCGTCCCCTTTCTGTACGAATTCGAGAGGAAGTTCTCGGTGGTGCTGAAATATTTTTAGGTTTCTCACTGACACTAGCTTCTGTTTTAACCGCCACAGGTGCAGGTGTTGTCGATGATTGCGCTATTTTATCTAAAGGTAAATAAAGTAAGTTATTACTGCCCTTCACATCCACCATCACGGTTTTAGTGTTTTCTAAAACAGATTCCATCGCTTCCAAATATAAACGTTGTCGAGTAACTTCAGGCGCTTTTCGGTATTGGGTTAATAATTTTATAAAACGACTAACTTCACCTGTTGATTTTGCAATCACTTTTTCTTTGTAAGCTTCGGCTTCTTGAATTTTTCGAGCACCTGCGCCTCGTGCTTTTGGAATAACATCATTCGCATACGCTTCTGCTTCGTTAATCAAGCGCTGTTGATCTTCACGTGCTTTAATCGCATCTTCAAAAGCTCCTTGTACTTGCTCAGGTGGTTGTGCATCTTGTAAATTCACACTGGTAATTTGAACACCAACTTTATAGTTATCCATCACCATTTGAATTTCTTTTTTAATTTTGGCAACAATATCACCACGCCCTTCGGTCAGAACATAATCCATGTTACTGCTTCCAATCACACCACGCTCAGCACTTTCGGTTACTTGTTTTAATGTGGCTTCAGGGTTAGCAACACTGAATAAAAACTCTTTGGCATCTTTAACTTGGTATTGCACTGCAAGTCGAACATCAATAATATTCTCATCTTTTGTAAGCATTAAGGCTTCTTTAGGAACAGAACCCACGCCACGACTTCCTGCAGATCGATAGCCTACTTCAATATA
>JAGLBU010000243.1 GCA_023146575.1 Methylococcales bacterium | reverse complement strand
CCAAAACGAGTTTCAACGCCATTATTTCCCTCATCAACAATATACAGCCCACTTAAGCACCAAAGAAGTAAAGCACCTAACGCAAGAAACCCTATGTTAAAAGAGAAATCTGGCGAATCATTATCATCCTCGGAATTATTATTACCACCAAAAATACGCCCTAGTCGTTTTTGCAAAGAGCGAATGGCTTCCTCTAAGTCAGGTGGCCCTTTTGGGTCTTTACGACCACTCCAAGGATCTTTATCATCTCCACTGGGTTCATTCCAGGACATACAAATGCTCCAAATCAGGTTATTTTAAAAGTTAATGGAATTCTATCGGTAAGGATAGTTGGTGTTTTTTATTGCAAATAATGTGGTCTTCAAATATTTTCTATTCGACTCTCTCAAATTCAACCGCTTTCAAAAGGCCTAAATATTTTTTATCTATTTCTAAGGTTAAATGACAGCCTCCATTATCGTCCCCTTTTTCAGCAATAATCCTAGAAAAATCAAATAATTTAGCTCTTATATCATGTTGACGAAAAGACAGGTAACAGTTAAGTTTTATTTTATTCGTCATAAAAAGTTCAACTAAGGCTTGATTGAGTAACTCAAGCCCTTGACCCGTCTGTGCTGACAACCAAACACGAATAGGTTTATCGGTGTCATCGTAATCAATATGCGGAGTAATATTATCAAGTAAATCAATTTTATTAAATACTTGTAACTGCTTAATTTGACCTGCATCAATTTCCTCTAGCACACTATTTACTTGAGAAATTGTCTCATCTCGATCGTCTGCATTCGCATCAATAACGTGTAACAATAATGAGGCTTCACTGGCCTCTTGCAATGTTGAGCGAAAAGCTGACACAAGCTCATGTGGTAAATGACGAATAAAACCAACCGTATCGGCTAAAATAATAGCGGAACCTTTTGCAATTTCACAGTGCCGTAAAGTAGGGTCTAGTGTGGCAAATAATTGATTAGCGGTATAAATATTAGCACCTGTCAATTTATTAAATAATGTTGACTTGCCTGCGTTCGTATATCCCACCAATGAAACCGATGGAATTTCTGTTTTTTTTCGCTGTACACGACCTTGGTGGCGTTGTTTGGCAACTTTTTGTAAGCGCTTTTGAATTAATTTAATTCGCATGCTTAACAAACGTCTATCTGTTTCTAATTGTGTTTCTCCAGGGCCTCTTAAACCAATGCCACCTTTTTGGCGCTCTAAATGTGTCCACCCACGCACCAACCGTGTTGATAAATGCTGAAGTTGCGCTAATTCCACTTGAAGTTTGCCTTCAAACGTTTTTGCTCTTTGGGCAAAAATATCTAAGATTAAACCATTTCGGTCAACAACGCGTACCTCAAGCGTTTCTTCAAGGTTTCGCTCTTGACTCGGTGATAAAGGATGATTAAAGAGTACAATATTTGCCTCATGGATTTCAATTGCCTCTTTCAGTTCCTCAACTTTACCTTTTCCTACAAAATATCGAGGATCTGGAGATTTACGACTCCCTGTAATAACATGAATGGGGTCTGCACCTGCTGATCGAGCCAATTCTTTTAATTCGCCTAAATCTTCTTGCCCTTTATATAAAGTCAAGTGGACTAAGATTGCACGTTCCCCTGTTTCAGGGCGATCAAACAATCGAATACTCCTTATTCAGCATCATCAGTTGACTCGTTATCACGGCGCATTTTAACAGCCTTTCCAGGGACAATAGTCGAAATGGCATGTTTGTAAACCATTTGACTCACGGTATTTTTCAACATAATGACATATTGATCGAACGAATCAATTTTGCCTTGTAATTTAATTCCATTCACTAAAAAAATGGAAACAGGAACATGCTCTTTTCGAAGCATATTCAAAAAAGTATCCTGTAAATTCTGATTTTTTGACATCCAATTTTCCCTATTATCTTGTATATAAATTTATTAATTATTAAATGATTGCTGACTAGATGTAATAATACATTTTGAATTAATTGGGACAAAATTAGAATTTACAAGCTCAATCTCAATATTGTTCTAACAACATCAGTATTTACCATACTATTATGGCAAACTTAAATTATTCTTTATGTAAAACATGAACACTTTTAAAACAGTAAAAACCTATCATTTGCAAATTATTCAAAAACACCAACAAAAAATAAAACAACACCTTTCAATTTTGAAAATTATCAAAAAATCGGTTACCAAACCCTTAGGCGAGCATATTTTGCACTGTACTATTTCAAATGATATGTTGCTTATTTACACAGATACTGCCCTTTGGGCTTCTCAACTACATTTTTACCAACCAACGATACTAAAAGCTTTAAATCTCAATAATTTTTCAACGCTCAAATCATTACGCATTAAAATAATATCACCGAAAACTTCCCAAAAAAACAACGTTTCACTTGAACGCCCATCAGAAAAAAACATTGCATTAGTCCGTCACTGTAGCGATTCTATGCAGGATGAAAAACTAAAAAAGGTATTGCTTAAATTAAGCCAAACCTTATCAAATAAAAAAAATTAAGCGGCTAATTCTTGAGACTGTCTAAAAAAATTAGGGGCTTCATTTTCATTTTCAAAGGTAACAATTTCCCATGCATCTTCATTCGCTAACAATGCGTGCAATAATTTATTATTTAAGGCATGCCCTGATTTATGGCCTCTAAACTCGCCAATTAAACTATAGCCTAATAAGTATAAATCCCCAATAGCATCCAGAATCTTATGCTTTACAAACTCATCCGCATAACGTAATCCATCTTCATTAAGCACTTTATCATCATCAATAATAATAGCATTGTCTAAACTTCCCCCTAACGCTAAATTATTTTTCCTCAAAAATTCTATATCTTTCATAAAGCCAAAGGTTCTTGCTCGGCTTACTTCCTTAACAAAGGATGTTAATGAAAAATCCATTGTAGCGGTTTTTAAATGGTCTGCAAAAGCTGGGTGTTCAAAATCAATGGTAAAGCTTACTTTAAAGCCCTCAAAAGGCACAAATTCTGCCCATTTATCCCCATCTTTAACGCGAATAGTTTCTTTTATACGAAGGTATTTTTTAGGAGAATTTTGCTCAACCACACCCGCTGATTGAATTAAAAAAACAAAAGGCCCCGCACTGCCATCCATGATAGGCACTTCGGCAGAATTTACATCAATAATAGCGTTATCAATCCCTAAACCCGCTAAAGCCGATAATAAATGCTCTACGGTTGATATTTTTATATTTCCTTGTACTAATGTTGTTGAAAGCATGGTTTCACCAACATTTTCAGGAGTTGCCTGAATCGTAACAGGTTGATCTAAATCGGTTCGACGAAAACGAATTCCAGTACCTACTTCAGCAGGATGTAAAGTCAAATAAACTTTATCACCTGTATGTAAACCCACCCCTGTTGCTCGAATGGTATTTTTTAATGTTTGCTGTTTAATCATAAGTGAATGCAAAAAACTCTGTATTTTATCATATTATATTTAATCGGCTTGTCTACGCAAAAAAGCAGGAATGTCCAAATAATCCAAGTCCATATCCCCTTCTTTATGAGGCTGAACACCGTAACGAGTTTCTTTGGTTTCAGGTTTATTATTGCGAATAATGGTCGGTTTATCCAATACATCATAACTTACATCACCTGCCGCAGCTTTTTGTACCAATTTTGTAGGCTCTGGTGTCATTTGAGTTAACACCGCATCCCCCATACCTGTCGCGACGACAGTTACTTTAATTTCATCTCCCATATCAGGATTAATTGCCGTTCCTATTTTCATATCCGCATCATCCGATGCAAATGAATGCATAATATTGCCAACTTCATTAAATTCAGTCAAATCCATATCAGAGGCGGTAATATTAACCAATATACCACGCGCACCTTCTAAACTAATGTCTTCTAAAAGCGGACAAGCAATGGCTTTTTCAGCCGCTTCTCTGGCACGGTTTTCACCTGTTGCTGATCCCGACCCCATGATCGCCGTACCCATATTTGACATTACGGTTTCAACATCTGCAAAATCAACGTTGATTAGCCCAGGATTAGTAATTAATTCAGTAATCCCTTGTACTGCATCCAATAACACATCATTTGCGGCTTTAAAGGCATTAACTAATGACAAATTATTTCCCAATACGGGTAATAGTTTTTGGTTTGGAATAATAATTAAAGAATCAACATTTTGCTCTAAAACTTTAATACCTTCTTCTGCCACTAAAACTTTCTTTTTTCCTTCAAATTCAAATGGTTTAGTCACAACCGCAACGGTTAAAACCCCCAGTTCCTTTGCAATCCGTGCAATCACTGAAATAGCACCCGTTCCAGTACCACCGCCCATTCCTGCGGTTAAAAACACCATATCCGCACCTTCAATAACTTCCTTGATACGTTCAGCATTCTCTTCTGCGGCTAGTTTTCCAACTTCAGGACGCGTTCCTGCTCCCAAACCTTTGGTAAGCTCTATGCCAATTTGAACCACGGTATCAACACTTAAACGCCTTAACGCTTGGGCATCCGTATTTGCACAAATAAATTGTACTCCGTCAATTGCACTGTCAACCATGTGATTAACCGCATTACCACCGCCACCGCCAATACCAATAACCTTGATGATAGCGTTTTCATTGCTTGCATCGACTAATTCGTATTTCATTTTACCACCCCTAAATAAAGCTTTATATAATGTTTAAAAGTTACCCTGAAACCAATTTTTAATCATTGATAGCAATCCAGAAGATTCTTCTTCTGTTTTATTAAAACCACCATCGTGTTCCCTACCATAAAGCAGTAAACCAACGCCTGTCGAATAAATTGGGTTTTGTACAACATCAGTCAATCCTGAAACATGTTGAGGCATACCAACACGAACAGGGATATGAAAAATAGATTCGGCTAATTGCGCTAAGCCTTTCACTTTTGAGCTTCCACCCGTTAATACCAAGCCTGCCGTAATTAAATCTTCATAACCACTCCGCCTTAATTCTGCCTGAACTAATAACATAAGTTCTTCGTAACGAGGTTCCACGACTTCTGATAAATTTTCAGTTGAAATTTTACGAGGAGAACGTTCACCAATGCTTGGCACTTCAATTAATTCTTCATTACTGGTCAACGAGGTCAATGCGCAGGCGTATTGACACTTTATTTGTTCAGCATTTTTAGTCGGCGTTCGTAATGCGACGGCAATATCATTGGTGACTTGATCTCCTGCAATAGGGATCACTGCCGTATGTTTAATAGCCCCATCTGCAAAAATAGCAATATCCGTCGTACCACCGCCAATATCACACAACAAAACCCCTAACTCTTTTTCATCATCGGTTAAAACAGAGGTACAAGAAGCCAGTTGTTCTAAAACAATATCATCAACATTTAATCCACAGCGGCGAATACATTTTATAATATTTTGAGCCGCACTTTCACTGCCTGTGACCATGTGAACTTTAGCTTCTAAACGAATACCCGACATTCCAATCGGCTCTTTAATCCCATCTTGCTGATCAATCACAAATTCTTGCGGTAAAATATGCAGTATTTTTTGGTCGGCAGGAATGGCAACCGCACGGGCAGAATCAATCACGCGATCAATGTCGTGTTGTTTAACTTCCTTATCCCTGATAGCAACGATGCCATGTGAATTAAGACTTTTAATGTGATTACCTGCAATCCCTGCATAGACAGATTGAATTTGACAGCCTGCCATCAATTCTGCCTCTTCAACCGCCCGCTGTATAGAATGAACCGTTGATTCAAGATTAACCACCACACCTTTCTTTAAACCACGCGAAGGGGCTGTTCCTATCCCTATAATCTCCAAATCATCATCCACATCGTATTCACCTACGATCGCTGCGACCTTCGACGTTCCTATATCTAATCCTACAACAATATTTCTTTCTGATTTTTTTGCCATTCTACGTACTCAATTTAAGACATTAATTCTTGCTTTAATCATACTATATTACTTAGCGCTTATTTTTTTTGAAGATAGGATGATATAGTATTCTATTTAAATTCTAAAGCTTAGCGCTTAATTTAATAAATTTAAACACACTTTCAAAAAATGTCGCGCTATTTCCACGTTACGGCATACCCGTTAGCGTACCTCAAATCTACTTTTGCAATCGCTCGACTGCGTTTTTTCTTTAAAATCGGCAAGCTGGTTAAAAAACGATTAAACCTTTCCAGCGGCTTCTTTTGCCCTAGTTTTAAAATCATGCCATTATCAAGCTTAAGCGTCCATGCACGACGTTTATCAACTTCAAAGGATTTCAACACCAAAAAATGCGTACTTAATATTTTTTGCAAATATTGCATAATAGTCATTAATTTATTCTCTAAACCTTCAGGCCCAATTAAAAGAGGTAACTGCCTGAATTTTTCTAAATTATCGGGTTTAAATAGCTTTCCTTGCTCATTAAGTAATTCAGTTTCTCCCCAACGTGTCATAGGGTATTGCTCATAAATCTTAACCTCCAAAGTATCAGGCCATACACGCTGAATATTAACCTCTGCAACCCACGATAAATCTAACAACTCACCTCTAATAATCGACATATCGGTATTTAAAAACCCCATCATAACTTTCTGGAGTAAAACGTCTTTGACTTCTTCCTTAGAAACATACTTATACGTCCCTTGTATTTTAACATATTTAATGGGAAGTAAATCAGCCCCTTGCGCTTTTAACTCCTCCCAACCTGCCCAAATTGTTGCAATAAAAAGACAACTTAAAAGGAGGTATTTCAACGTTAAAAATTTCATTTTTTAATCTTCACACTAAAAAC
>JAGLBU010000242.1 GCA_023146575.1 Methylococcales bacterium | reverse complement strand
GTATTCACTTCGATTAATTGCGGTTTATTATCGTTATCTATAAAAATATCAACACGCCCCCACCCTGTTACATCAACGCCTTCATACGCTTCTAACGCTAAAGCTTGCAATGATTTTTCTTGCGCCTCAGTTAACCCACAAGGACAATGATATTGAGTCGTTTGGGATTCATACTTTGCCTGATAATCATAAAACGCATTTGAGGTTTCTAACCGAATCACAGGCAAGACCATCCCTTGTAATATAGCAACGGTATATTCATCGCCCATCACCCAACTTTCCGCATAAACGTCACAATCAAACTGTGATGCTTCTGTAAAGGCGGCTAATAATTCTTGTGTATTATTTGCCTTATTCATTCCCATGCTAGAGCCTTCTTTTGTTGGCTTCACAATTACAGGAAATCCTAGCGTCTCAACACACCCCTTAATATCGTCTTCATTTTTTAAAACACACCATTGTGGTGTTGGCAATTCCATACCCTGCCAACAAAGTTTAGTTTTTAATTTGTCCATCGTTAAGGCCGATGCCAGCACGCCACTCCCCGTATAAGGGAGTTTCATAACTTCCAAAACCGATTGTAAAATCCCATCTTCACCTCCACGTCCATGAATGATGTTAAAAACACGATCCAGAGATTGATCTTTCAAAGCTAGAAAAGGATTATCTGCCACATCAATCGCCACAACGTCCACATTTTGACATTTTAAAGCCTCAAAAACGGCGGCGCCACTTTGACGTGAAATTTCTTTTTCCGCCGCACAGCCGCCCATTAATACACCAACACGCCCAAATTGCTTTGGATCTTCAACTTTCATAAATACGCCCCTACTTTACAAACTTCCGTTTCTAAGACAATTTTTTGCTGACGATTCACTTCATCTTGAACATGCTTAATCAATGCTTCTATATCACTTGCTTTGGCTTTATCACTATTAACAATAAAATTCGCATGTTTTTTTGAAACACAAGCACCTCCAATTTGATACCCTTTTAAACCTGATGATTCAATTAATCGAGCTGCATAATCCCCTGTTGGATTTTTAAAAACAGAACCACAGGTTGGCACATTTACAGGTTGAGTTTCCGCGCGTTTCTTAAGTAATTCTTTAATTTTTTGCAAGCTATGAGAGGAATCACCCTGCTTCAATTTTAATTGTACCGAAATAAACCATTCATCTTTTAGCGGTTTAACCGAACGATAAGAAATTTTAAAATCATTCTCTGTACTAAAATATGTCTCACCATTACGATTCAACATTTCCACACTTTTCACAATATCCCATGTTTCACTACCAAAAGCGCCTGCATTCATTTTTAATGCGCCCCCCATCGTCCCAGGAATCCCTGCCAAAAACTCAGCACCCACCAAGCCATTATCAACACAAAAACGCGCCACTCTTGCACACGACATCCCTGCCTCAACATAAACCACACCCTCATCCTGTAAGGTCATTTTCTTTAAACGCCCACGGGTATTAATCACCACCCCAGAAATTCCGCCATCACGCACCAATAAGTTACTGCCTAAGCCTAACCAAAAAACAGGCGTTTCAGATGATAATGTTTTTATGTATAAAACTAAATCAGCTTTATCATGGGGCAAGTACATTTTTTCAGCATTACCCCCCACGCGCCAGCTGGTGTATTTCGCCATATTTTCATCGATTAACAAACGACCTGTTGTTTTCATCTGTTCATTCATGAATTTAAAAGCGAGGCTAATTTTTCAGGTAAGGTACTGGCGATTTGCCCTACATTTCCAGCACCCAAGGTTAATACAACATCACCTGCTTTTAACACGCCCTTTAATATAGGGTATAAATCTTCGGTGTGCTTAACAAATACAGGATCAACCTGCCCTCTTGAACGGATTGCACCACACAATGTTTGCCCGTCTGCGGTAGCAATAACCATCTCGCCAGCGGAATAAATATCCAATAAAATTAAAATATCGGCTTTGGAAAGCACTTCCACAAAATCTTCAAATAAATCGCGTGTTCGCGTATAACGATGCGGCTGAAATACCACTACCGCCCGTCGATCAGGCCATGCTTGACGCAACGCCTCCATGGTTGCTGCTACTTCACGCGGATGATGTCCATAATCATCGACTAATGTGATAGAACCTTCCTTTACGGCAACATCACCTTGAAGCTGGAACCGTCGCCCAATGCCTTTAAAAGCCCCCAAACTATCAATAATCGCCTGATTTTTAACCCCAAGATGGGTCGCAATCGCAATCGCGGCCAATGTGTTTAACATATTATGCCAACCAGGCATGTTTAACGTAACGTCTAAAGGCTCATGAAC
>JAGLBU010000241.1 GCA_023146575.1 Methylococcales bacterium | reverse complement strand
AATAACGGGGCGTATGGGCAACCTGGTGCGGTTGAAGATTTATCGAGGTCAGTTTTAAAAAAACAATTCGAAACTAATTTTTTTGGCACGCATGAACTTACAAATTTAATTTTACCGATGATGCGTCAACAAGGTTATGGGCGTATTATTTACAACAGCTCGGTGTTGGGGTTTGTGGCGATGAAATATCGAGGTGCGTACAATGCCAGCAAATATGCGCTTGAAGGCTTGGCGGATACACTTCGATTGGAATTAAGAGGGAGCGGAATTTTTGTTTCCATGATAGAACCAGGACCTATACGAAGTAATTTTAGAAAAAATGCGTTTTTAATGTATAAAAATAATATTTCTATTGAAAATAGTTTCCACAAAAAGGCGTATTTAGAGATTGAAAAACGTTTAAGTTCTGAAAAGGATGTTGTCCCTTTTACTTTATCGCCAGAAGCGGTCACTCAAAAATTATTGATGGCTTTAGAATCAACGAATCCCAAAGCACGTTATTACGTAACATTCCCAACGTATCTATTTGGTTTTTTAAAGCGTATTTTACCGACAAGTTGGCTAGATTTTATGCTTGATAAAGCGTAAATTTAAACTATTTTTTTAAAAAAGGCTAAAATTTTATCGTGAAAATTATTTTTTTAATCATGGGTGTTTTTTTATTAAGCGCTTGTTCCAACACCAACAATTCTTTATTCTCTTTAAAGGCGATTGCGCCAAAAGTTAATTTAGAAAACTTTCAATTAGTTAAATTAGGGTTATCAGAACAAGTTTATAGACTGAGGTTACATATTAAAAATCCTAATTCATTTCCATTACCAATTCAAAACTTGACATACCAATTATTTATTAACGATAAATCTTTTGCTAAAGGTTTGAGTAATAAATCGGTGGTTATTCCTGCGTTAGGGGAGGGGTATTTAGAAACAGATGTGAGCAGTAATTTAGCCGATGTCGTTCAGGGATGGGGGCAATGGTTTTCATTAGCAAAACAAAGTTTAGATTATAAAATTAAAGGTAGTATTGGTGTGACCAGTTTTGCCATTCCTTTTCCCTTTCAATATTCAGACAAGGTTGATTTACAATTAATAAAATAGATTTTTATTATGGTTAATAAGTTGCTGGATTGTTGACAGTATAGGATAAGAGCAGTAGTTTAAGTTGCTTTATTTTTATTTGGCACGAGTTATCAATGGAAGAATTTCACCGTATTAGTCGTTTACCGCCGTATGTTTTTAATATTGTCAATGAGTTAAAAGCCAAAGCGCGAGCGGAGGGTGAAGATATTATTGATTTTGGCATGGGGAATCCTGATCAGCCTACGCCTAAGCATATTGTGGATAAAATGATTGAGGCAGCACAACGAGATGATACGCATCGTTATTCAGTTTCAAAAGGAATTCCGAGATTACGAGAGGCTATTTGTGATTGGTATAAACGTCGTTATTCGGTTGATTTAAACCCTGAAACCGAAGCGATTGTAACGATTGGTTCAAAAGAAGGTTTAGCGCATTTAGCGATGGCAACATTAGGACCAGGTGATGTGGTTTTAGTGCCTAACCCAGCTTATCCTATTCATCCTTATGGGGTGGTAATTGCGGGCGCAGATTTACGCCATGTCCCATTGATAGAAGGGGGTGATTTTTTTGAAGAGTTACATAAGGCGATTGTTGATTCATGGCCTAAGCCTAAAATGTTAATTTTAAATTTTCCTGGAAATCCAACCACACAATGTATTGAGTTGGATTTTTTTGAGCGAATCATTGCCGTCGCAAAAGAACATAATATTTGGGTTGTACACGACATAGCGTATGCGGACATTGTGTTTGATGGTTATAAAGCGCCTTCAATTTTAGAAGTAAAAGGGGCAAAAGAGATAGCGGTTGAGTTTTTTTCACTGTCTAAAAGTTACAATATGCCTGGATGGCGGGTAGGATTTATGTGTGGAAATTCGACCTTGGTGGCGGCGTTAACACGAATGAAATCTTATTTGGATTATGGAACATTTACGCCTATCCAAGTTGCCGCAATTCATGCATTGGAAGATTCTCAAGAGTGTGTTAAGGAGATTTGTGCGATGTATAAAGATCGGCGCGATGTTTTATGTAACGGGCTCAATAGTTTAGGCTGGCAGGTTGAAAAACCAAAAGCTACTATGTTTGTGTGGGCGAAAATTCCAGAAGCCTATCAATTTATGGGGTCATTAGAGTTTTGTAAAAAAATGATTATAGATGCTAAAGTGGCAGTCTCACCTGGAATTGGTTTTGGACAATATGGCGATGACCATGTTCGATTTAGTTTAATTGAAAATGAACATAGAACTCGTCAGGCGCTCAGAGGGATTCGAAATATGTTTAAAAAAGACAACGTTGTATAATACTTACCAGAGTTAATAATGTTTACGCGAAGGAGTTAAATTTGAAACCTGTAAAAATCGGTGTATTAGGATTAGGGGTTGTGGGCGGTGGTGCAATTAATGTGTTAAAACGGAACGCTGTTGAGATCGCTCGGCGTGCGGGGCGGGAGATCATCGTCACACGCGCCTGCGCTCGAAGCTTAAACAAAGAACGAATTTGTAATACGGATGGTATTGAACTAACCACTGATCCTTTGGAAATTATTAATGACCCTGAAATTGATATTATTTTAGAGCTTATTGGTGGAGATAGTTTAGCGAAAGATTTGATTTCAATTGCGATTGCTCGTGGAAAACATGTTGTAACCGCCAATAAAGCTTTAATTGCGTTGCATGGGAATGAAATTTTTGAACAAGCGAGTGCAAAAGGGGTGATGGTTGCCTTTGAAGCCGCGGTTGCAGGAGGTATCCCCATTATTAAAGCCTTACGTGAAGGCTTAAGTGGGAATCAAATTGAATGGCTTGCTGGCATCATTAATGGTACGGGAAATTTTATTTTAACGGAAATGCGGGATAAAGGTCGTGATTTTGAAGCCGTTTTAGCCGAAGCTCAAGCCTTAGGCTATGCTGAAGCCGATCCTGCGTTTGATATTGAAGGGATTGATGCGGCGCATAAATTGACTATTTTAGCTTCAATTGCGTATGGGATTCCATTGCAGTTTGAAAAAGTTTACATTGAGGGACTGACTCAGGTTACACGGGAAGATGTTAATTATGCCCAAGAACTTGGTTATATTATCAAACACTTAGGCATTGCCCGTAAAACAGCGAAAGGAATTGAGTTACGAGTCCATCCAACGTTGATTCCGCATCGTCGTTTGTTGGCGAATGTGGATGGGGTAATGAACGCTATTTTAGTTCAAGGGGATGCAGTAGGTCCTACGCTTTATTATGGCGCAGGGGCAGGGGCAGAACCGACCGCTTCTGCGGTAGTGGCGGATGTGGTGGATGTGGTGAGAGCCTTAACGACCGACCCTGAAAACCATGTGCCGCATTTAGCCTTTCAAGCGAACTCTATTACGGATATTCCTATACTAGCCGCCGAGGATATTCAAACCGCTTATTATTTACGCTTAAATGCAGAAGATAAATCAGGGGTTTTATCTGAGGTTACTAAAATTTTAGCCAAGCATCAAATTAGCATTGAGGCGATGTTACAAAAAGAGCCACTTGAAAAATCTATGAAGCATGTTCCTATCATTATGATTATGAAAACCACGCTTGAAAAGAAAATGAACGCGGCGATTGAAGAAATTCAAAAACTGGCAGCGATTAAAGATAAAGTGATCCGTATTCGGATGGAAACTTTAAAATAACTTTATATGATTCAGGAAGTTATTGTGACATCAATGAATCAAGAGGGATTGGTTCATATTGCTCCGATGGGGATTCATGTTTTAGAGGATGAATTGGTTATTTTGCCTTTTAAACCCTCAACGACATTGGATAATATTATAAGCTTAGGCGTTGCCGTGGTGAATTATTGCGATGATGTGCGAGTTTTTGCGGGGTGTTTGACAGGGCATCGTGACTGGGCGTTACAAGCGACAGATAAAATTACTGGAAAGGTGTTAAGCAATGCGTTGGCACACAGCGAAGTAGAACTTATTCGTGTTGAAGACGATGCTATTCGTCCAAAGTTGTTTTGTAAAGTTGTGCATACGGTTATGCATAAACCATTTTTAGGTTTTAATCGCGGCCAATATTCAGTGATTGAAGCGGCGATTTTATGCAGTCGTTTAAAGCGATTGTCCTTAGAAAAAATTGAAACCGAAATTGAGTATTTACGTATCGGGGTTGAAAAGACCGCAGGAGATCGAGAGTGGGAAGCGTGGAATTGGTTGATGGTGTTAATCAATCAGCATAAACAAGAGGTTAAGTTGAAATGACAGGGATGTTAGCCAGTGTAATGAACAAGGAGGAAGCCTTAGCCGTTTTAAAGGTCGGTGTGGATATTATTGATTTGAAACAACCGTCTAAAGGTGCATTGGGTGCATTGGAGATTGAGGAAATAGCCGAGATTGTTCAAATGGTTCAAGGACGATGTTTAATCAGTGCGACCATTGGTGATTTACCGATGGAGCCTAAGCTTGTGTTTGATGCGATTAAAAAGATGGCAACAACGCAGGTTGATTATATTAAAATAGGGTTTTTTCCAAAAGGTAATATACAGGTAACATTGAATAAATTATCTGAATTAAAACCGTTGAATTTATCGCTGATTGCGGTTTTATTTGCTGATGTGCTCCCTCATTTAGACATTATTCAGGTCTTAAAACAGGCGGGTTTTACGGGGGTTATGTTGGATACCTTGGATAAAAAACAAGGCTCACTTGTTGATATAATGCCTTTTCAAAAAATCCATGCGTTTGTAAACGAGGTGCAGCAACAAAACTTGTTATCAGGGCTGGCAGGGTCGTTAAAAAAGAGCGACATTCAGACTTTAATGACATTGAAGCCTGATTATCTGGGTTTTCGAGGGGCGTTGTGTCATAAACAAAACCGTATTTCAGCACTAGAGCATGATGCGGTTTTAGACATTAAAGCACAGATTGTTAGGGCTTAAAAAAGAGCTTCCAAGCGTTTTAAGCGCCCGTGCAATAAAATATCATCATTAATAATTTCTAAATCCTTGAAAACTTTTGCGAATAATGGGTAGAGAGGCGTGTTTAAATAATTATGATATTCACGTTTTAAAATAGCGTGATAACGTGAAATATAGTGTTCAAAATCAAAATGTTTGAGCGCATAATCGGTAATTTCTTGCGTTTTAGTGTGTAAATAATCAGGATTGGCATACTTTAATAATAAGGCGTGTAATCCTTGTTTGACTTCAATAGACGAGACTTTATCAACAATCGTAGGCAGTTCACTGTACCAGCCAACGTTATTAACAATCACAGGAATGCCTAATTGCAAGCCTTGCATCACTACTGCCGAAGTTTCACCCATTGTTGGGACTCTTAAAGCGACAATAACATCAGTTTGAGCAAGTCGTTGCTGATATTGTTGCTCGTTTAATCGCCCATGAATAAATATTTTATTGGCGATACCTAATTTTTCAGGCAGTGAAAAAATAGAATCACAGGTTTCATTGACTGCACCCACAATATCAAGTCGAAAATCAAAGTCTTGATTGAAGCTTTTAATATCGGCCAATACCTGAATCACAATATCGACTTTTTTTTGTAAATCAACGCCGCCAAAAACTCCAATTCGTAACAAACTTTTTGATGGTTTTTTACGTGTTAAGGGTTTTATATCATACAGTTGGTCAATAATATAAAGGGGGAGTGTTGGAAAAACGGCTTTTACGCGTTCAAAGGCGTATTTAGAATGAACAATACAACTATCAGCATATTGGACAAATTCTTCAAATAAAGGAAAATCAACCACTTCAGTCGTTTCCCAAATTGCCGAACCTTC